>CAYLOF010000043.1:0-9675 GCA_964385215.1 uncultured Thermoplasmatales archaeon | reverse complement strand
GCTGAAAAACATGCTCATGATTTTTATGAATCTTTAGCTGAACGTTTTGAATCAGGTTCCAAGATTCATAATACTTTGCTGTATTTTGCAGATATGGAAACAGGGCATTATAAAATTCTAGAAGTGGAAAGGGAAAGTATGGAGCGTTTTGAGGAAGCTGATGTGTATTGGCCTATGGTGCATGTGGGCCCATAAATGTTGAGAATATGAAGTGGTGAAAAAAGATGAAAGATTTGAAAGGAACAAAAACTGAAAAAAATTTAATGGATGCATTTGCTGGGGAATCTCAGGCTAGAAATAAATATACCTATTTTGCAAAGGTAGCAAAAAAGGAAGGATATGAACAGATTGCAGATTTCTTTTTAGAAACTGCTGAAAATGAAAAAGAACATGCAAAACTTCATTTCAAAAAACTTAATGGAATTGGAACTACAGTTGAGAATTTGAAAGCTGCAGCGGCTGGAGAAAACTATGAATGGACTGATATGTATCCTACGATGGCAAAAGATGCTAGGGAAGAAGGATTTGATGAGATAGCTGTAATGTTTGAAGTAATTGCAAAAGTAGAACAAAAACATGAAAAAAGATACAAAAAACTTTTGAAAAACATAGAAGACGGAACAATTTTCAAAAAAGATGGAAAGATATACTGGAAATGCAGGAACTGCGGATACATCCATGAAGCATCAGAAGCACCTAATATCTGCCCAGTATGTAAACATCCAAAAGCATATTTTGAAGTATGGGGGGAAAACTACTAAACAATTCTAATAAAAAATGATGAAAGGGGGAGTAATGATATGGGTAAATTTACTACAATAAAAGAAGCCATACAAACAGCAATACAAATGGAAAAAGACGGCTATGCTTTTTACCAAAAAGCAGCTGCTCAAACCTCAAGCGATATGGGGCGTTCGGTTTTTGAAGGTATTGCAAAAGATGAGCTACTACATCTAGATATCTTCCAGAAATTATTTGAAGAAAAAGTTGGCAAGTCAGAATGGGATGATTTAGTGGATTCCAGTAAGAAATATCAAGAAATCCCAATTTTTCCAAAAGATCTTAAGGAAGTTGAAGGAGTAGAGCCAGATACAAATGAGATCGATGCTCTTAGAATAGCAATGGATAGTGAAAAAGAAGCAATTGAATATTATACAAAGATAAGGGAAAATTTGAATGATATTGAGGTAATCAAAATAATTGATGAAATAATTGAGCAAGAAAAAAACCATTATTCAATTCTTGAGGGAGAATTCAATCATATTAATAGCACTGGTTACTGGTTTGAACTTGACTATCTTGGAAACTAAAAAAAATTTGAGGTGTGAAATCTGACAGATATGAAAGCTGATGCAGAAGTAGATTGCATTGGAGTATTTTGTCCTATGCCAATTTCAATGACCAAGGAGGGAATAGAAAATATAAAGGTTGGAGAAATCCTTAAAGTTGAAGCAGATGACCCAGCTGCTGAAGAAGATATCAAACGCTGGGCGAAAAGAACAGGTCATAAGATTATAAAATTTGAAAAAGAAGGAACTATCTTGACCTTCTTTATTAAGAAAAAGAAATAAAATGGAGGAGTTAAAATTGAAAGATGAAAAAATGATTTTGTATGTTTTGACAACAGATGAAGCAACAAAACAATATTCACCACTTGTACTTGCCCAAACTGCGGAGATGATGGAATTAAGGCCTGTGGTATATTATCTTGGCACATCTTTAAAGATTTTAAAACCTGGTGAGGCAGAAAAAATTAAACTTGGCAGTTTTCCAAGTGTTGCTGAATTGCTTCAGAAAACACTTGAAATGGGTATAACAATCTATGTTTGTGAAGCAAGTAAGCAAATGCTTGGCTGGGATAAAGTAGATCTTATTCCTGGTGTGAAAATTGTTGGAGCAGGAACATTAAATGACCTAGCTCTTGATGCAGGAGCAACTATGTGGTTTTAATGGAGAAAAATAATGGAAGGAATATATCTTGATCATGCATCTTCGATGCCTGTCGATCCACGAGTTATTGATTTTGCTAAACCTTTTTTAGTTGAAGCTGGAAATCCATCATCTTTGTATGAATTTGGTCAAACTGCTAAACAAGCAATTGAAGAAGCTCGTAGTAAAGTTGCTGATTTGATTAACGCTGAATCAGAAAAAACAATTGTTTTTACAGGGAGTGCAACTGAAGCTAATAATATTGGAATTCGCGGTACTGCTCTTAGGAATATCAAAGAGGGTAAAGAAGTTCTTGCTAGTGCTATTGAGCATATCTCTGTTATTAATCCAATGAAGGATCTTGTTAAAAATGGTTGGAGTTTTAATCAAGTTCCTGTGGATAAATTCGGTGTAGTTGATCTGGATAGTCTTAAAAAAATGATTACAAAAAACACAGTTGTAACCTCAGTTATGTATGCAAATAATGAAATAGGTACAATAGAACCCATAAAAAAAATCAGTGAAATAGTTCATAATAAAGGTAATTATCTTCATGTTGATGCAACAGCAGCAGCTGGTAGAATTCCAATTGATGTTCAAAATGATGGAATTGATCTTTTAACGCTTTCATCTAATGATTTGTATGCCCCACGTGGGGCTGGTGCTCTATATGTTAAACCAGGTGTGAAAATCCAGTCTGTTATGCCTGGTGGTGGTCAGGAAAGAGGTCTTAGATCTGGAACTGAAAATATTTTTGCAATAGTTGGTATGGGTGAAGCAGCAAGACTTGCTAAAAAAGAAATGAAAAATGAAAGTGAAAGACTCAGAAAAATAAGAGATAATCTTATCTCTGAGATAACAAAGATCGATGAGGCTTATGTGACAGGTCATCCCATTCAGAGGCTTCCGCATCATGCTAGTTTTAGATTCAGTTTTATTGAAGGAGAAAGCATCCTGTTAAATATGGATATGTATGGAATTCAGATAGCAACGGGTTCTGCATGTTCATCAAAAACACTTGAAGCATCTCATGTTCTCCTTGCAATTGGACTGAAACATGAAGAAGCACATGGTTCAATGGTGATAACTCTTGGCCGCTCAAACAATCTTGAGCAGGTTTCAAAAATTGTAAAATCGGTGGAAGAAACAGTCAAGCGTCTCAGACAACTTTCACCCTTATCAAAATAGAGGTGAGAAAAAAATGCCAGTATATAGTAAAAAAGTAATGGATCATTTCACAAATCCAAAAAATGTTGGAGTACTTGAAAATCCAGATGGATTTGGAAAAGTTGGAAACCCCGTGTGTGGAGATCTTATGGAGATGTATGTCAAAGTAGAAAATGATATTATAAAAGATATCAAATTCAAAACTTTTGGATGTGGTTCAGCGATTGCAACAAGCTCAATGGTAACCGAGCTTGCAATAGGTAAAACCATTGATGAAGCTCTTGAAATAACGCGTAATGATGTTGCAGACGAGCTTGATGGTCTTCCACCACAAAAAATGCATTGCAGTAATCTTGCAGCTGATGCTCTTCATGCTGCTATTGAAGATTATAAAAAGAAGAAGAAACAATAAAAAAATTGGAGGTAGAAAATATGGCAAAATTAAGAGAGATATATAAATGTGAAATATGTGGAAATATAGTTGAAGTTTTACATGCTGGTGCTGGTGCCCTTGTTTGTTGTGGGCAGGAGATGAAACTATTTGAGGAAAAAACTGAGGATGCATCCACCGAAAAACATGTTCCATATGTTGAAAAAACAGGCAATGGAGTTCTTGTTAAAGTGGGACAAAATCAGGGTCATCCAATGACTGAGGAACATCAGATAGAATGGATTCAGATAATCGCTGATGGGGTATCTTATAGGAAGTTTTTAAAACCTGGTGATAAACCGCAGGCAGAGTTTAATATAAAAACTGATAAAATTGAGGCCAGGGAATATTGTAATGTTCATGGATTATGGAAATCCTAAATGTAGTAAATAGAAAATAAATGGAGATGAAAAAATTGTTTTGTTATCAATGTGAAGAAACAGCAAAAGGAACAGGTTGCACGAAGGCAGGTGTTTGCGGTAAAACAGGCGAGGTAGCAGATTTACAGGATCTGCTGATATATCTAATGAAAGGAATGTCAATATGTAATACTAAATCAAGGGAATCGGGAAAATACAATGAAGAAGTTGATAAATTCATTATGGAAGGTTTATTTTCAACAATTACAAATGCAAATTTCGACAAACAATATTTTACAGATAAGATACATCAAGCATCGAGGATTAGAGATGAACTAAAAGAAAAAAATTCAGTTCAGAACACACACGACTCTGTTACATGGCATTTCAGTGATGAAGAAGAGATAATGAAAAAGGCAGAAGAAGTTGGGGTGCTTAATACTAAAAACGAAGATGTTAGATCCCTTAGAGAACTGTTGATTTATGGGCTAAAAGGAATTGCAGCTTATTATCATCATGCATATATCCTTGGTAAAACAGATAAAGAAATTTCAAATTTTATACAAGATGCATTAGTTGCTACAACTAAGGAGTTATCAGTTGATGAGATGGTTGGTCTGAATATGAAATGTGGAGAAATCGGTGTTAAAACCATGGCTTTGTTAGATGATGCAAACACATCAACCTATGGTAATCCTGAACCAACAAGTGTTAATCTTGGTGTAAGAAATAATCCTGGAATTCTTATTAGTGGCCATGATCTAAATGATATGGATGAATTGCTTGAACAAACTGAAGGCACTGGTGTTGACGTTTATACCCATGGGGAAATGCTTCCTGCAAATGCATATCCTGCGTTTAAAAAATATTCTCATTTTGTTGGAAACTATGGAAATGCCTGGTGGAAACAAAAAGAAGAGTTCGAAAAATTCAATGGACCAGTTCTGTTGACGACAAATTGTCTGGTGCCTCCAAAGGATTCCTATAAGGATAGAGTTTATATGACGGGCGTTGTAGGATTTGAAGGATTGAAATATATTCCAGATGGGAAAAATGGAAATGCAAAGGATTTCACAGAGCTTATTACTCATGCAAAAAAATGCTCTTCTCCTGAAAAACTTGAGGATGGAGAAATCACAGTTGGTTTTGCCCATAATGCAGCTCTTAGTGTTGCAGATCAAATCGTTGAAGCAGTTAAAACTGGCAAAATAAAACGATTCGTTGTTATGGCTGGGTGTGACGGCAGACATAAGGAAAGAGAATATTATACGGAATTTGCAAAAGCACTTCCACGTGATACTGTGATACTTACTGCTGGTTGTGCAAAGTACAGGTACAACAAACTTGATCTTGGTGATATTGACGGCATTCCTAGGTTACTTGATGCAGGTCAATGTAATGATTCTTACTCGCTTGTAGTCATAGCAAAGAAACTTGCAGAAGTTTTTGGAGTAGGGATTAATGAACTGCCTATTTCCTATAACATTGCTTGGTATGAGCAAAAAGCGGTTCTAGTGTTGCTTTCTCTGTTATCGATGGGTGTGAAAAACATAATGCTCGGTCCAAAACTTCCTGCGTTTGTTTCACCAAATGTGCTAGATGTCTTGGTTGAAAAATTCAATATACAGCCAAATTCAACAGTTGAAGAGGATCTACCGACATTAAATGCAGTTGCATAGATTTGACAATATGGCTAAAAGAAAGATAATAAAAATCGATGAAAAAAAGTGCAATGGTTGTGGAGAATGTATTCCTAACTGTCCAGAAGGTGCTTTGCAAGTAATTGATGGTAAAGCAAGACTCATTAGTGATATTTTCTGCGATGGCCTTGGTGCTTGCCTGGGGCACTGTCCCCAGGGTGCAATTTATACTGAAGAACGAGAGGCTGAAGACTATGATGAAAAAAAGGTTATGCAAGAGAACATCATAACAGCTGGTAAAAACACAATCATTGCACATCTTAAACATTTGAAGGATCATGGTGAAACAGGATATCTAAAAGAGGCTTTAGAGGTTTTAAAAGAAAGAAAAATAGAAGTAGATTTCGACGAAAAAACTGACATTCATTCGTTTCATCCCCAAGGATGCCCTAGTGCAAAAATGATGGATTTTTCAGATGAAAAGAAAAACGAAATCGGAGAAGGCGGAAGTAGAGCGTCTTATCTTAGACAATGGCCTGTCCAGTTTCATTTAGTGCCTCCTAATGCTCCTTATTTCCAAGGTAAAGATGTGTTGCTTGTTGCGGATTGTGTAGGATATTCCCTTGCTGATTTTCATAAAGATTATCTGAAAGATAAGAGCCTTGTGATTGCATGTCCTAAGCTAGATTCCAATTTGGATGTTTACCTGCAAAAATTAACCTCAATGATAGATGATGCAAAAATCAACACACTTACGGTTATGACAATGGAAGTACCTTGTTGCAGTGGACTTCTTGGTCTTACGCAGAAAGCTTCTGAAAGCGCTTCAAGAAAAATACCAATAAAAGTAATTGTTGTGAGTATTAAAGGAAATATATTGAAAGAGGAATGGATATGAAAAAAATAGTTTGTATATTTGTATGTATGCTGTTTTTTAACTTTGTGTTCTCGACCGTTGTAATTGCTGATAACTCTCCACCTAATCCACCATTAATAGAAGGTCCAACTACTGGTAATATTGGTAAATCGTATAGTTATAATATTACATTGACTGATCCTGATGTTGATGATCAAATGTTTTATTTAGAAGTTGACTTTGGTGATGGTATTGTTCATGAGGATTGCGGTTGTGGAAAAGCATGGCAAAATGGAGAAATAATCACTGTGTCACACTCTTGGAAGAAAGCAGGAAATTATAGTGTTACAGCAAGAGTTCAGGATGGTATGGGTGAATGGAGTGAATGGAGTGATCCTTTAGCTGTTAGTATGCCAAAAAACAAGGTAACTAATTTATTCATTCTTTTATCCGATGCATGTCCGAAAAGTTTTCCATTTTTAGAAAGAGTAATTGGTTTATTGGAACAAACACTAGGAAATCGGTGGTTTGAAAGAAATAAAAAATGAGTAAAAATGATATGGCATAATAAAAACAGGAGTTAATCTAAGTGGGGATATTGGAAATAAAGAACCTCGGCCTGACTCTAAATGGAAAACAGATCCTTCAGAATGTAAATATGGACATCTGGGAAGGGCGTGTCCATGCAATTGTAGGTCCGAATGGTGCAGGTAAATCAACACTTGCATCAACCATTATGGGTTTAGAGGGTTATAGGAGTGTAAAAGGAAAGATTGTGTTCAAAGGATCAGAGATTAATGATTTAAGCACGGATGAACGGGCAAGAAAAGGTATATCATTTGGATGGCAAGAACCAGCCCGTTATGAGGGGCTTCTTGTCAAAGATTTTGTATTGGCTTCTTCTAAAAAGAAGGATGAGAAAATTGCTGAGAAAGCATTGTTGCAGGCTGGCTTAGAACCTAGTAAATATATGACCAGAGCAGTTGATAAAACACTCTCTGGAGGTGAAAGAAAAAAAATTGAACTTGCCTCAATTATCACAATGAATCCTGATCTCATTATGCTAGATGAACCTGATTCAGGTATTGATGTAGCATCTCTAGAGAAAATATTTGAGGTTATCAAGTTTCTGAAAGATAATGGAGCAACGATACTATTGATTACTCATAGTTTAACTGTTTTAAGGCAGGCAGAACATGCTTTTTTAATGTGCAATGGCGAACTAATTGAAAAAGGCAAATCAGAAAAAATAATCTCATATTTCGAAAATAACTGCCTTCCATGCCCTCACAAAAATATACCTAATGAGCGGGGTGTAGAGTATGACTGATGATCAGCAGTTGGTAAATAAGCTTGCAAGAGCAAGTGGGGTAGATCATAGTATTGTAAATAATTCCAATGTAGCTCACTTGTTTATCCATCATCATAAGGTTGTTGGTTTGCATATGGTACCAGGGCTTGAGATTGATACAGAAGAACTAGATGATGGGGTTAAGATAAATATTACTCTAAAGAAAAATACAATTATTGAAAAACCTGTTCAAATGTGCTTTGGTATGATGCCAAAAGAAGGCGTTCAACGTATCATTACTAATACAAATATTGGAGAAGGTTCTCATCTGAATGTTTTTAGTCATTGCACATTTCCAAATGCAGTTGATGTAAAACATATAATGGATGCTAAGACTATTGTTGGGAAAAATGCTCATTATTCGTATTTTGAAAGACATGTGCACGGGGATTCAGGTGGTGTTAAGGTATATCCTAAAGCAAAGATAGAACTCAAGGAAAAAGCACATTTTAAGACTGAGTTTGAACTTTTAAAAGGCCGAGTAGGTCTTGTTGATGTTGACTATGAAACAAACTGTGGAAAAAGCAGTGTTCTTGAAATGGTATCACGTATAAATGGGAAAAGTGATGACATCATTAAGATTAAGGAAGTAGGTACTCTTATTGGAGATTATGCCCGTGCTTTACTTAGTTCAAGGGTGGCAGTGAGAGAAAATGCAAAAGCAGAGGTGTATAACAAATTAACTGCATCAGGCTCATATGCACGTGGTCATGTTGATTGTACGGAAATTATTCAGGATAATGGTTTTGTAACTGCTGTTCCCATTGTTGAAGTAACTAATCCTAAGGCACATATTACCCATGAAGCATCACTTGGGAGTGTTGATTCAAAACAACTTCAAACTTTGATGGCTCGAGGACTGACAGAGGATGAGGCAACGGATCTCATAATTAAGGGGCTATTGAGTTAAGCACGGTGTGGGATATGGGCTTGTTGAATGATATATTTAAGGAGAAAGAATGAACGTTACTGCAATTATTATAAATTGTATTGCAGTTGCAGCCCTTATTTTAGCGTTTATCAAAGACAAGGATAAAACAGCCCAATCACTTAAAATGGCTTTGAAATCCTTCATAAAAATGCTCCCAATGGTATTTATCATAATCATTACAATCGGTTTGCTTCTTGGTTTTGTACCACCTGATCAAATATCAAGGTTTGTAGGAGAGCAAGCAGGAGTAGGTGGTGTGTTACTTGTTGGGGCAGTGGGTGCTATCATGCATGTCCCTTCATTGCTTTCGTTTCCTTTAGCCGCATCAATTCTTGAAAATGGTGCATCGGTTACTGCTGTTGCTGCATTTATTACCACGCTGACCATGATTGGAATGATTACGTTACCGTTAGAAATTAAAATATTAGGTAAGAAAATGGCTTTGCTAAGAAATGGAATAAGTTTTGCTATCGCCATTTTAATTGCTTTTATCATGGGGGTGATTTTATGAAGTCAGGAGCGAAGCAAGCAAAACAGAAGAAGAAAATGATAAGAGATTGGTTTTTCCTTGGTATTGCGATTGTTATTGTTGTAGTTCTTCTATTTGTTTTTCCAGAAAAAACTGAACCTGTAACTTCAACAGCTCAGGAATATTTCATAGAAATGATGGTTATTCTCCCTGCAGTGATGGTAATCATGGGTCTTTTCGCTGTTTTTATTTCTGATGAAACAGTCGTAAAATATTTGGGAAAAACATCAGGAATCAAAGGTATAGCGTTATCTGTTCTTATTGGAACACTGCCAACGGGGCCGCTCTATATAGCTTTTCCAATGGCTGCAACTCTTCTTAAAAAAGGAGCACGTGTTTCTAATATCATTGTTTTTCTTTCTGCATGGGCATGCATAAAAATACCACAAGAATTGGTAGAGTTTCGATTCCTTGGGGCAGAATTTATGCTTTTACGATTAATTCTAACAATTATTTTTGTAATATTTATGGGAGTTATTATCG
>CAYLOF010000042.1:0-9706 GCA_964385215.1 uncultured Thermoplasmatales archaeon | reverse complement strand
CTTGGTAAAAGCCATACTATGACAAACCAAAATAGCGAGAGGCTTATGACACTTTCAGGCAATACACCAAAAACTGAAAATAAACTTATCAACGTAACCTCTCTTGTCCCCAATCCATAAATTGTGATAGGAAGAGATGCAATGATATTTGCAATGGCAATTATTGGAATGAAATAGATGATGTCAACATGTATGAAGAATAACTTTGATATTAGATATAATTCAAAGAACCGCAATATCCAACCGAAAAAGGAAATGAAAAAAGGCAATATGAGATCTTTAAGTGCTGGCATGTCTTCATAAAAAAGACCGTCCGACTTGCTTAATATTTCTCTAAAGGGATTGAAAAGTCTTGATTGGAAAATCTTTTTTAAAAAACTGGCCCATATCCCCTTTTTTAGAAAGGAAAGAAACATAAAAATAACGATAATTAAAATAAATACTATCGCGAGAAATAGATTAATGAGATGGGGGAATCTAATGCTTAATATTATACCTCCTATACTACCTATCAATAAAAGAGACATATAATCAATAGTGTTGAAAATTATAACATTAGATACGCATTTTTGAAGGGGGGCCTTGCTTTCGTCTTGCAGATATAATGTGCGTGCATAAGCACCGTACCCCCCAGGAGTTATAAAACCATAAAAGTAACCTATGAGAATGTTTTTCAATGAATAAATATAGCTCACATCAATTTTCTGTTTTTTTAGAATTAGTTGCCACTGGTAGTTAGACATGATTAGGATAGGGACCAATGAAAAAAACGATAGAATAGAATATACCGGATTAATACGAGAAAAATCTGTTATGATTTTTTCCAAGTTTATAGTTGTCAATATGTAGATTAATATAGCAATTCCAATAGCTGGCAGTAACTTTCTGACATTCATTGTTGTCCTGCATATAACTCACATATTTATACAATTTTTTTATTGGCAAAGACAAAAGAATTGAATATTCTCGTTTTTAGTTCTTGAAAACATACCTTAGTGTATTAAAGATTGAAAATTTCTTTAATGATCGGAAGGTTTGATACACGTTCCAAAAATGGGAATCGTTCCAAGATTTTTTCCAAGAAAATTGAATGAGTGCCATTGTGATTAACAGGCGTTGCTATAGAGATATCTATCGTGCAAAAATCACTACTATTCTGCTTGTTTACTATTTTTAATTCACCATTGAATTCAGTGTCTTCCTCATTTGGTACAATAACTGTTAATTCCACAGCAATTGCTCCATCCTCAGGTCTAAGATTATCTCCTTCTAATTGATCAAAGGACCAAGTTCCCCAAGTTGGATATTCGTCTATCTCCCAATCAAGCCTTGAGAAAGATTCACCAACGTTTTCAACGGTAAAATTGTCTGTAATAGTCGACCCGGGTTCTATTCTTTTAAAGACTATTTCTCCCCCACATTCTAGATTAGTACCAAGGCTTTCCCCTGCTAGGCCCTTAATACAAAAATTTGCGGTGCTGTCGAAATCATAGAGATCCTGCCAAGTTGATCCATTGATATAATAGCTTTGTCCCTGAATAGAGGTTGATTCTACCAAGGTAAATGTAGGCGTACTAAGCAAAACAGGAACGTCTGAAGTGCAATCATAAGGGTGGCCGCCGTCTGAAAGCTTAAGATAAATGTAGAAATCGTCATTTTCTAAAAGTTCTACAGGATAATCTAAATCTACAGTATGAAAACCCAAGTATTCAATAAAACCTGTCTCTGAAGAAAGTTCATCCTTCAATTCTCCATTTTCAAATCGGTCATAAATTTTTACCGTGTACGTAACTTCATCAATCGCGGAAAAAAAACTTACGGCTTGGAGAATCTCACTCTGTATCGCAGTGAAAGCATTAAATGCTTCAGTACAATTTTCCTTTACATCACGCCAGCCATGATAATCGTGATAATAGATATTATCATATATCAAAGGTTCAACATTCTGGAAAGATACTGCACCCATCTCGGGATGTTGACCACAATGCTTATCATAGTATGAAATCCAGAAATAACCTTCAAATCCAAACCCATCACCCCAGCTGTTTTTACATAACCAGGCGCCCGGTTGCGGAGCCTGTGTTGACTTTTCATCATCCCATCCAACAATTGCAACTGCATGATTCGGTTGTGAATGGCTACTAGGTGGTTGATAATGTATGTAATCCTCGATAAATTGACCACTATAACACATGCATGTTCCTATTACTCCCTCCGTCATTATTTTACTTTTAATGATATCGATGTTGCCCAATTCAGGACCTGCAACGTACCATTCTATATCTCGAGGATAGTAATAATGATAGCTTGAATCATATCTGCTTGGAGGTGTGCTATACGATTGTCCATCAATGTCACGTACTGCTCCCTCACAACGTGCAAGATAAGCAGATGTAACCATATAATCTCCCCCCATATGAACCTCCAGCCCTACGCCTCCAGGATCATCATCGTTATTGTGTTGATTAAAACCATTCCACCAATCAAGATGATATTCTGCCAGATCTGGTTCACCCGATTCTCCAGCTGCAGCCCAGTAGCCAGTCATGAGGAGATTTCCCTCCATCGCAGCCATCGCACCGTGTGTCCAGCATGTACCCCCTTGTTGACTCCTGACAGATGTCACGTAGTTGGACCCATTGACATCACGCAGGTCAAATGAACTAGGGACATCCAATGAATAACTTTCAATATATTTTTTATCTTGATTAATTCCATTATATCCATATGCGCCTACAATAGTAGTAGGTAAAATCAAAATAATAGCAATCATAGCAACTATCTGTATATGTTTTACTGATTTTTTTTGAGACATTTTTCTACCCATTTCTAACACATCACTATATATGTTTCTAATCTATAAAAAGATTAGCATATATTCAGTAATTTTTATGTAAGGAATCAAATATATCATTTAGGGGAATTACAAGTAAATAAAAAATAGAAAAAAGGGAGAGCATTATGTTGTCTATACTCCACCAAGATTTAGGCTTGGATCGCCAAGTAGTACCCATTCTTCAATGGTTTTACGGTCGATTTGATCGCTGTTGACATTACCAATTATGTTGATGTAATCGATGATTGCCTGATCATGTGTTTCTCCTAGAATAGTTACGCTTTGGTTTGCATATGCATCAAAGAATCTTGGTTCAATCCAGCCCCCAAGACCAGCATCTGCATTTTCATTCACATATCCATATCCAAGACCGCTGTTTCCCATACTTGCTATAGCGCCGCCGTCTTTTTCAAGGACAAACCATGAACATAAATCCCGAGGTACCCATTCAAAATAGTAAAAACGATATGGCTTTTCGAAAAAATACCCGTTAATTCCATATTCTAATATGCCGGCAATAATATTACTCATTGTTACATTAAACTGGGCGCTATGGCATCCTCCAAGCACAACAACAGGATATTTTCCTGTATTGGAGAGTTTTGGCATATCCCATATTCGTATGCCATCAACAAACACGTGGTCCTCATCATCTGGCGGATGATTTCCCCATGAAGCTGGATTGCTGTGTCCTGCGAAATGAACAAATCCAGCACCGCCGCTAATTGCATCTATTACATCTTGTGGTCCTGTCCAAGCTCCAGGTATAGACAGCCAAAGTTTTTGCATCGTAAATCCAATTCCTTCAAGGAGATCAACAGTATGTCCTGTTTCCATTTCTCCTTCACTCCAGCCTGGTGCGCCTCCTCGACTTGGTGGAAAGGTGTCTCCAGAGATTACTATTCCTTTCTTAAACCATGAGTCATCAGCGTTATTTTCATAATCTATAATCTTATTAACTATAGTATCTGCCTCAAAACCATATCTAAATGGAAGTCGGCCAACAGTAACATCTGGATAAAAGTCCATCTCATCCTTGCCGCCAACAAAGTTTGACCATTCTGCAAAAACGTCATTACCATTGGAATCCCAGTCCTCAAATACTGTCTCGTTTTCAACTACCTTATACACGTCTGCAAAGTACAGATCGCTATCATATCCGGTTTCCCATCCATCATCGTTATGAGTTCTTCTTGGTGGCACATACCAGTCAAATGTTTGGCCTTTGCGACCGCCTGCAAGGAGCACATATTCAATGCCCCATTCTTCGATGGCATCCTTAATACGTAATTTAATATCTTCAGGATCGTCACGGCCATTATAGTTTGAGTAAATCTTATCAGTTGTTTCAAGTATTGTTTTTACACCGATGTTGTTTTTGTGATCCACCAAGGGTTGTAGCTGTGATTCAAACTTCTTGTCAGTAATGATAAGCATATCATATTCGTCAGCAGCTAAGAGAGGCGTTTCTGGCAATACATACTCTATTTGCATATCAATATTCTCTAGAATATTTATAATATCCATTGCTGGAGAGTATTGAACATAACATCTAACTGTGAGATAAAGAACGTGTTCTCCATCTTTTAATCCAACACCCATCTGAACAGAATATGGTTCCGATGGATAAAGATCTGAACTAGCATATGTTTCCTCATCAAAAGCAAACGAGTCTATAATCAAATCCATGGATAAGGGTACTGGTTTTGGTGAAGGTTGGATCTTTTTTGAGAGAGTATATTCTTTTACGTCGAATTTAACATCAACATTTGAGATTTCTGTCCCAATCGGAAATGTAAAAACCTTTGATACAACAGGTATGATTGGTTTTCCTACTTTCATTAATTTTGATGTCGCCTCTTCAAAATCTACAGATAGATATTCTCCACTCACTTCAAAAACTGGCTCTGAAAGAGATATTGTATCTGCTTTTACAAACACTTCTGGTTCACTGTCTGGTATAGCAACTGCTCCAAGTCCACTTACGACTAAAATTCCTACTATTAATATTGATAATGTTTTTTTCATGATTTATGTCCCCTGTGTATGCTAATATAATATATTATTCTCCATTATATAAATGTTTTCTCACCCATTTGATATAAAATGATAATGAAAAAGCAAAAAGGGGAGAGTATTTTTTAGATTATACTCCCAAGAAATTCCTGAGAATGGAGAATAATCGCGGAAATTTCTCCAAGAAATTAAGGAATGTTTCATCAAATGGTTGTTTACATTGTGGCATGCTTATCGGCAATGGATCTGACCAATCACCTTGGACACCGTGCTCATCTTTTGCTTTAACTTTTATTTCATAATCTCCTTTTTCGGTCCACGTATAGCTTGCCTGTGCAGTTGCACCAGAGGTATAAGGTCCAATCCATCCAGAAAATTCTCCATTCCCCCAATCAAACAAATAGTAGAGTTTATCTCCGTCAGGATCAGTGGTTGATGCATTAAATATATGCTCTTCATTGATCTTACCTGATGCAGGCCCCTCTGGGGCATCTGGCTTTTCTGGCTTTGTTGATTCTTTAGCAACAGCAATCGTGGGATCGCCAAACGGTTGCCACTCTTCAAGAGTCTTATAATCTCCAGCATCCATGCCTGAAGATATATACTCATCAATGGCTCTGGCCCACATTTCTCCAAATGTTATGGCACCGTCTTTGTATGCCTCAAACATATTGGTTGCAATGCCTTCAACAAGTCCATATGGTGCCCATCTGCCAATATATGCATATCCAAGTGCTGTAGCACCACACGATGCAATACCTCCTCCATTGGGATTTGAAACAAATGACCAAGAAAAACAATCATCATCTTTATTGTACTTACCAACGCTACATGCACCTGTAACAACAATTGGTAATTTATCTCCATTTTGTAAATCAGCAATATGCCAATTATAAAATCCACCGGTTGGGGTTGGAATCCACTTTGACCCGTTGTTTAGATGGGTTGCATATATGTTTGTATTGCCATGTCCAGAAAAATCGACGAAACCTGCACCATCCTCAAATGCATTACTTATTGCAGTTACACCATTAGGAGAAAGACCTCCAAGCTTACCATTTGAAGCCCAAATTTTATTTGGAATGAAACCTTGCATTGTATCTATGACTACTTCATTAACGAGTTCTCCTTCATTAATGCCTGAATCATCACCATGATCATCTGTAAATGAATCGCCGCCAACAACAATAATATTGGTAAACCATTCTTGCGTATATGCTTTGTTTGTTTCATATGTGATAATCTTATTTACACATGCAGTTACTTCGCTTGAATCAACACATGCAAGTCTGCCAAGATAGACATCGGGATAAAAATCAATTTCATCGGTATTACCATTCCAATTGTACTCGGCAAAAACATCATTTCCGTTTGAATCCCAGTTTATGAACTCACCCGTAGCATTATATATATCGGCATAATACAAATCACTTACAAAAATCTCCCTATCTGATGAAGATACTTTAACATGGGTTTTTCTAGCTGGAAACATATCGTCTCCGCCGACCAGCAGTACATAACTTGTGCCCCAGTTTTCTATAGCATTTTTTATGAAATATTTGATTTGCTCAGCATCGTCTCTTCCCTCTGCCGGGAAGTGAGTGCCACCATAAACTTCACTAAGAGTTACAAGCTTAGTAGAAATATTTCTGCCAAGTTTGTGAGCGACTAGAGCATTTAGTGTGCTGCTGAATTCAGAAGGTGTAAGGATGACAAAGTCATATTCATCATCAAATGTTGGGGTTTGCCCATCTGATTCTTCATATTTTACATTGATCTCGAAATCACTTGCTACTTCGATCATGTCTTCTGATGGATAGTATTTTACCGGGAACACCTGTACCTTGACGAATATGCAACGCTCATTGTCGTTTATGCCACAGCCAACATCATATTCAAACCAAGTGTTTGGATAAGGATCATTTCCGTATGAAACAGTTTTCTCTGCTTGAACGACTTTATGACTCGCAAGAACTGGTTCTGGCGATGGCATAATCTTTTTTGATACATGCTGCTGTTGAATGCTGGAAGGTGCACATTCAACACTATTTATTTTTGTATCAAATGGAAATGTAAATGTATGTGTGTATGAAGGTAGAAGAGGTTTATTTACCTCCATTAGAAATGAATTTGCTTCATAAATATCTATTTGGATATATTGATCCTTTTCTTGCAATAGCGGCTGCGAAAAGGTTATGGATGTTATTTCTTGTTCTGTATTTTCACTATCTGGTATAGCAACTGCTCCAAATCCACTTATGATTAGGATTCCTATTAGTAACAATGGCAATATTTTCTTCATGGTTTATGTCCCCAATACTTCTAGTATAAAGATATGTTTCTATACATATAAATAGTTTATCTCAAAAAAATATTTGATATTTAATAAATTACTTTTAATTTTACAAAGCAGTAAGCATCGTTGGCAAGGATAATGAATTTACCATACAGCAATGTAACAGAGTCAATGAAGCAGTATCGATTATTACTGTACCTTTGATGGATTTATCGGAAGAGATTTGATCGGAGGGTTTCAGCATAGTATAAACATTGGATCGATGGGGCAACAGTGTAATAGCAAATAATATTATCGAAAATAATATCAGGTGCAGCATCTACATGTTTTATTCATCCAATAACTTCGTTGCGAATAAAAAAAGAACTGGGCATAATACCTACATCTGCTGCAACCATATATAGAATCGTGGAAAGCTTTCCCTTATCAGCTCTGCTAAGAAATTATATAATAGCGGATTGTTCTTGGGCATGCTAATAGGTAATGGATCTGACCATTCACTTTGAACTCCGCGTTTATCCTTTGCCTTCACTTTAATTTCATAATCTCCTTGTTCTGTCCAGACGTGTTTTCCCTCGGTGGCGTTACCAGATTCAACAGGCCCAATCCATTCTGAATAAGTATCATCGCCCCAGCTGAATAGATAGTAAAGCTGGTCCCCATCCGGATCGGTTGTAGTTGCGTTATATGTATACTCTGTATCGATTTTTCCTGAACCTGGGCCAGAAATCTCGGGTTTTATGGGTTGTAACGACTCTTCTCGTAATGCCAAAGTAGGATCGCCGAATGGCTGCCATTGTTCAATTGTTTTATGATCTCCACCGTCCATCCCGCCACTTATATAGCCATTTAATCCTTCAACCCACATTTCTCCAAATGTATAGGCGCCTTGCTCTTTATATCCTTTAAATAAACACACCTGCATTTTTCCGCCTAAATCTTCTATTACATATGATGTATCATATCCCCATGACAAGCTGTTAGGGCCAATCGAACATATTCCGCCACCATTTGGATTTGAAACAAAAGACCAGGTAAAGCAATCGGGGTCACTGATAAACTTGGCAACACTACAGGCCCCAGTAACAACAATTGGTAATTTATTTCCATTTTCTAAACCAGAAACCTGATAATTGTAAAAATGACCCCATGGGGTGGGAAGAGACTGCCTGGAACCATTGTGAGGATACGTTGTCCAAACCGAGGGTGCTCCATGTCCCGACCAATCAACAAAACCACATCCACTGTTAATGCCATTGTTTATGTTCTCAACACCTGATGGTGATCTCCCACTTAACCGATTGTTTGAATCCCAGATTTTATCAGGAATGAAACCATCCATTATATCTATTACTGCTTGGTTAACATATTCTCCTTCATCCACATTTTCATCATCATGGGGGCTTGTATCTCCTCCAATTACTACAAGTTTTGTAAACCATTCTTGCGTATATGCTTTGTTTGTTTCATATGTAATAATCTTATTTACACATGCAGTAACTTGTGTTGAATCAGTACATGCAAGTCTGCCAAGATATACATCTGGATACAAGTCGACATCATCAGTTTTTCCATTCCACTGAAATTCACCAAATAAACCATTACCATTGGAATCCCAACTTGAAAAATTTCCATCTTCATCAAAGACATCTGCATAATAAAGATCTGTTACAAATTCTTCATCATCTCCATCATTATAATTAACATAGACATGAGTCATTCTCGTTGGGAATTCTTCGGATCCGCCGACCAGCAGTACATAACTTGTGCCCCAATTTTCTATAGCATTTTTTATGAAATATTTGATTTGCTCAGCATCGTCTCTTCCCTCTGCCGGGAAGTGAGTGCCACCATAAACTTCACTAAGAGTTACAAGCTTAGTAGAAATATTTCTGCCAAGTTTGTGAGCGACTAGAGCATTTAGTGTGCTGCTGAATTCAGAAGGTGTAAGGATGACAAAGTCATATTCATCATCAAATGTTGGGGTTTGCCCATCTGATTCTTCATATTTTACATTGATCTCGAAATCACTTGCTACTTCGATCATGTCTTCTGATGGATAGTATTTTACCGGGAACACCTGTACCTTGACGAATATGCAACGCTCATTGTCGTTTATGCCACAGCCAACATCATATTCAAACCAAGTGTTTGGATAAGGATCATTTCCGTATGAAACAGTTTTCTCTGCTTGAACGACTTTATGACTCGCAAGAACTGGTTCTGGCGATGGCATAATCTTTTTTGATACATGCTGCTGTTGAATGCTGGAAGGTGCACATTCAACACTATTTATTTTTGTATCAAATGGAAATGTAAATGTATGTGTGTATGAAGGTAGAAGAGGTTTATTTACCTCCATTAGAAATGAATTTGCTTCATAAATATCTATTTGGATATATTGATCCTTTTCTTGCAATAGCGGCTGCGAAAAGGTTATGGATGTTATTTCTTGTTCTGTATTTTCACTATCTGGTATAGCAACTGCTCCAAATCCACTTATGATTAGGATTCCTATTAGTAACAATGGCAATATTTTCTTCATGGTTTATGTCCCC
>CAYLOF010000041.1:0-9719 GCA_964385215.1 uncultured Thermoplasmatales archaeon | reverse complement strand
GGTCTTGATTACATTAAACTTGGTCAAAGATCGACAACTCTTTCTGGTGGCGAGGCCCAAAGGATAAAACTCACACGGGAACTATCAAAAAGAAGCACAGGAAGAACAATTTATCTTTTGGATGAACCAACTACTGGGCTACATTTCCATGATGTAAAAAAATTAATCAGCGTTCTCAACAGCTTAGTTGACAAAGGAAATACGGTAGTTGTGATAGAACACAATCTTGAGGTTATAAAATCGGCTGATCATATAATCGATCTTGGACCCGAGGGCGGAGATTTAGGCGGCGAGATTGTTGCATTTGGATCCCCTGAAGAGGTTTCCCAAAACAAAAAAAGCGATACAGGTAAAATCCTAAAAGATATCTTTTCTAAAAGAGAAGAAAAATGTTTGATGTAACGAATCTTCCAAAAAATCCAGGATGCTATCTCTTTAAAAATAAGAATGATAAAATAATTTATGTTGGCAAGGCAAAAAATATTGGAAAACGGGTCAGAAGTTACGTTCAAAAAAAAGATCTGGATGCAAAAACACAGAGTCTGGTTAAACGAGTGAATTTTGTTGACTACATTATAACTGATAATGAAGTTGAGGCTTTCATTCTTGAAAACACACTTATTAAAAAGTATCAACCGAAATATAACATTGATCTAAAAGATGCTAAGAGTTATGCATATATCAGACTAACCAACGAGGATTTTCCTAGAATTCTTATTGCAAGAAGAAAAGAAGGTAACGGAACATTCTATGGCCCATTTGTGTCTGCTAAAGAGCGAGACTATGTTTTACGATTTTTAAGAAAAACATTTATGCTTAGAACATGCAAAAAAATGCCTAAAAAACCATGTCTTAGATATCATATGGCTCTTTGCAGCGCTCCTTGCGCAGGACGTATCACCAAACAAGAGTATGATAAAGAAATTGAGAAGGTAAAACTTGTACTTTCAGCAAATGCAAAGAAGCTAATCAAGCAAATGAAAAAAGAAATGAACAATTATGCAAAAAAATCACAGTTTGAACAGGCACTTAAACTTAGAAATGAGATTGCAGCAGTAGAAAGACTTGGTGAACGCCAAAACATGCAACGGCAAAAAAGACATAATGAAGATATTATCAACTATAGGACTAAAGAGGAAAAAGTCTATTTGATGCTTTTCAATATTTACAAAGGTACACTTTCAAATAAAAACGAATACGTGTTTGATTTTAATGACGACTTCCTAGATGAATTTATCATTCAATACTATTCAGAAAATCCGGTGCCAAAAGAAATTATCGCTCCAAAGAAAATGAGCGATTCAATTGTTTCTTTTCTGCAGACTAAAAAAGGTGAAAACGTTAAGATTACAAAACCTCAAAGGGGAGAGAAAAAACAACTTTTAGATTTAGTTGAAAAAAATGTTGATATAACATTTTTTGCAGGCACCGGCAAAGTCAAAGCACTTAAAACAAAACTAAACCTTCACGAAACTCCTGCAGTAATTGAATGTTTCGACATCTCTCACCTATCTGGAACATCGACTGTTGGCTCCATGGTTCAATTTAGAACCGGAAAACCAGATAAGAGCAATTATAGGAGATTTAAAATACGAACGGTTAACAGAATCGATGATTTTGCAGCTATTGCAGAAGTGGTTAGAAGACGGTACACTCGGCTTAAAAACGAAGAGTCTGAGTTTCCTGATTTAATTGTCGTCGATGGTGGGAAGGGGCAACTTAACTTTGCATTAAGGGAGCTTGAAAAACTTGAATTAAAAATCCCAATAATTTCAATAGCCAAGCAATTTGAAGAGATATATGTTCCAGGAATGCTACATCCTCTAAGGCTTGCTAAAAAAGATAAAGCATTGAAATTTATCCAAGAAATCCGTGATGAAGCACATCGTTTTGCAATTAAATATAATAAATTACTTCGCAAAAAAGAATTGATACCATGAACAAATTTAGATTGGTTACAGATTTAAAGCCAAAAGGATCTCAGCCTGAGGCAATTAAAAAACTTGTACAAGGAATAGAAGATAACGACCGGTTCCAAACGTTATTGGGAGTTACGGGCAGCGGAAAAACTTTTTCTATGGCAAAAGTTATAGAAAAGGTACAGAAACCAACACTAGTTCTATCACACAACAAGACACTTGCCGCACAACTTTATAGCGAATTTAAAGATTTTTTTCCAGAAAATCGCGTGGAATATTTTGTTTCTTATTATGATTATTACCAGCCCGAATCATACATTCCACAAAAAGATCAATATATTGAAAAAGATGCAGACGTAAATCCAAAAATTGAGCAGATGAGACTTGCAGCAACTGCATCACTTCTGTCTAGAGAAGATGTGCTTGTTGTTGCTTCAGTTTCCTGTATTTACAGTGTTGGCGATCCCAGAGATTTTTCTATTCTTAGTTTTGAATTTAGGAAAGATCAACAAATACAGAGAAATGAAATTATTGAGCGGCTTGTTGATATGCAATACGATAGAAATGACATTGACTTAAAGCCTGGAAGATTTAGAGTAAAAGGGGACACCATCGATATTATTCCAGGATATTGCAACAACGTATTTCGCATTGAGATGTTTGGTGATGAAATTGAACGGATAAAAGAAATTGATAAGATTACCGGTGAGACAATAGATATCCCTAATTATGTTTTTATTTATCCTGCAAAACACTTTGTTATCGCTGAGGATAAAAAAGAGCGAGCAATAAAATCTATTAAAGAAGAGCTTGAAGAGCGTTTGCCGGATCTTGGAATGATTGAGGCCCACAGGCTAAAACAAAAGACTCTTTACGATATTGAAATGATTGAAGAAACAGGTTTTTGCAAAGGAATTGAGAATTACTCTAGGCATTTTGACGGGAGAAAAATTGGGGAAAAACCGTATTGTTTACTTGATTATTTCCCAAAGGATTTTCTTATATTTCTTGATGAAAGCCATCGTACTATTCCTCAGATTCATGGTATGCATCGTGGAGATTATTCAAGAAAAAAATCACTTATTGATTATGGTTTCAGACTCCCGAGTGCCTTTGATAACAGACCACTTACTTTTAATGAGTTTAAACAGTATATGAAAAAAACGATTTTTGTTTCAGCAACACCTGGCGGTTATGAACTAGAAATATCTGATCAAGTTGTTGAGCAGATTATTAGACCAACTGGTCTTGTTGATCCAAAAGTTGAAGTAAGAAAAATCAAAGGACAGATTCCTGATTTGATATCTAGAATTAATAAGACAATAAAAAGGGGAGATCGGGTAATTGTTACCACACTTACAAAGAGGCTTGCTGAGGAACTCTCAGAATACCTGGCGGAAAAAGAGATTAAAACACGCTATCTTCACTCAGAAATCGGTACGCTTGAGCGAACAGAAATAATTAGACAACTTAGGCTCGGAAAATTCGATGTTATTGTTGGAATCAATCTTTTAAGAGAAGGACTAGATATTCCCGAGGTTGGATTTATTGGTATTCTTGATGCGGACAAGGAAGGGTTTTTACGTGATGCAAGAAGTCTTATTCAAATCATTGGAAGAGCGGCAAGAAATGTGAATTCAAAAGTTGTTTTGTATGCAGACAATCTTACGGGTTCAATTAAAAAAGCCCTTGAAGAAACAAACCGAAGAAGAAGTATCCAACTGGAGTTTAACAAAAAACACAATATTGTCCCTACTACGATTGTAAAACCTATAAAAGAAAAGGTAGTCGATGTAAAAGATACTAAACATATTCCTAAAAGAGATATTCCAAAGATGATAATTGAGCTTGAAATTGAGATGGGAAACGCAGTAGATAATTTGGATTTTGAAAGGGCGATATTTCTAAGAGATAAGATAAATGCACTCAAACAAACAATATCTGGGTAAATTAAATGAATAACAAAGAAAAAGGTAGAATAGTTTTTTTCTTGATTTTAGTTTGCTTGATTGTAGCACTGGCTGTTTTTTACCAGTTGACTGTAGTAAATATAGAAAACGCAAATGAAAAACAATCAGCGGTTGTTACTTTTTTACCTGATAATTCAACCTCACTGACCATAACTTGCAAGGTAGCCTCTTCTCCTAAACAACTCTCGAAGGGGCTTATGTATCAAGAGAAGTTACCTGATGGTGAAGGTATGCTTTTTGTATTTGATTGTCCTCGCAATGTTTCTTACTGGATGAAAAATGTGTTGATACCGTTGGATATTATATTTTTAGATGAAAATTGCGCTGTAATTAATATAGAGAATGCCGAAGTTGAGGTAAATGTATCTGATGATGAACTTAAGAGATATCATAGTGCTAGCCCGGCCAAATGGGTTGTAGAAATAAATCAAGGTCTTTGCAGTTCATATGGCATTGAAAAAGGGACGGAAGTTTCGATCGAATATCTATAAATTTTGAAGAAATATTCCTAATTTTTTTGGCATTGAACAACATCTTTTTAATAAATCGTTATGCCTTTTATTCCTTTCACTTGCTTTATTTTCGATATTAATTTACTGGGTATAGATTTCTCAGTTACTATAAGAAATCGTGGGTTTTCAGTGAGTTCATAGTCTTCACCTATGGCTTGTCTAATACTAATTCCCTCATCCGCGATAATTTTGGCAACTCCTAGAAATATACCAGGAATGTGTGGGTTTTCTGGTATGAGTTCAATAACTCCCCATCCAACTTTTTGCGCTGTGTTTTTTAGATTTGGCGTTGGTTCTATAGATGAGAAGAAATTTTTCAATTCAGGATCCTTTTTGATTTTTTTTATTGTATCAGTCACAGCTCTATAATCAACGGAGATTGCCCTGGCCAGTTTAGAGTTGGATTGTTCTATGGGTCCACAATAAATCTTATCTCCTTCTATTTTTAATCCGTATCTGAGCAGAAGATATGCAATTTTTTTTTGTACATAATGCCCTTCGAAGTATTCGTCTATTTTTTGCCGTAGATTCATGTATCCGATATAGAATACATAGTATATAAATATTGCACACTTTTATACATATTTAAGACCATTAGTATATTAATACTCTATAATGATGAATAAAACATTAATTTGGGAATATATCAACATTAACCGATGATTGTATACGTTAATGTATAATTTTAGAAAAGTTTAAATAGACACTTGCGTTATTGAATGTAGAAGAGGTGAAAAAATGGGAAAAAAAATATGTAAAAAAGGATTTGTTTTGGGGGCAACACTCCTATTTGTTGGGGCGATGGTTACACCTTCTGTAACTTCTGTTGATACCCTAGAAAACCCTGGATCATCAATCATAGAAAATGTATATGATCAAAATATTTCTGATGGTACAAAATATTATGCTGTAATAGTCGGCGTCGAAAAATTCGAAGATGTTGAGTTCCCAGAGGAAGATTACATAGATGATACTGCTGTTGCTATGTATGACAAGCTTTTAGAGAGTGACAACTGGAAAGAGGAAAACATAAAACTATTACTAAATGAGAATGCTACAAAAGAGGGTATTCGAGATGCCATAACAAATTGGCTGGATGAGAAGGAAACAAAAAACGATGTGGTATTATACTATTTCACGGGTCACAGCTGGAAAATGCCAATTCATAAAAGACTGAATGGTCACACGTATACCTTTCCATATGATATTTCAGATACTGGTTATTCGGAAGACAAAATTACTGATGTGGAACTTGATTCATGGTTAGATGAGTTAGATTCAAAACATGTTGCTGTTATACTAGATACGTGCTATTCTGGAAGGATGCTCTCATTGCGGCAGAGGGGTAGAGTCATATTAACTGCAGGCGGTAAATATCTTTTCTGTCCTGTTGATGAGGATGACATGTTAGAATGTGGTATTTTCTCTTATTTTCTGTTTCAGGGTCTTGACGGTTTTGCAGATATAAATAATGATGGATGGATTTCTGCTAAAGAGTTATTTCGATATGCTCGTATACCAACATTTCATTTTTCATTTTGGAAGCAGTTTCCGTTTACTAAATATCTGCCACTTTTTATTGGGCCTCAACTTCCATATATTTATGATCGTCATCCTGGGGAGTTACAGCTGGTTCAATTGTCGTTAAACTAGGAAATGAGAATAATGTAGCGGGTGATAGAAGTTTGATAAATACTGAGATAAATATCATTATAGAAACATTTAAGTTAATATATCATATTCGGAAATTCACGTATCTATTGGGGGAAAAGCGTTGGTGAAACTAGGTAATTGTAATGCCGTCATGGCATTATCAGTTTTATGTATGATACTCAGCCCGGTGCTTTTACCTGTTATTTCAGCAGATGATGTTGATCACATAAAAGGTTTTGATAAGGGGCCGTCTTATGAACCTGTTATCCCATTGAAAAAAATTACTTTTGTAAATTATGATGAAAACTCATATTTAGATGACTATGCTTATTTGGCAGCAGTCCCTACTGCAGTTTTTGATGATGGGGGGAGACTGTTTTCGCATCCATTGGTGTTCTATCAAGATACATATTATGTAACAGAAGACAAAGAACGTTCTTTGAACGCTCGTCAAGGAATAGACTATTTTATGGAAGATTGGATGAGTTACTGTAATGGTAAAGCAGACCAGATGACTTTAATAAATATTCCAAAAAATAAATTGGACAGTAGTTGGAGGGCAAGGGAATACGCTACGATAGAGTATGATAATCCGTATGATATTGCAAGTGAACTTGCTCTTAATGAATGGTCTTATTCGAGCGATGCTGTTATTGCTGTCATAGATGAGAGTTTCGAAAAATCGGATTATGAAATATCTGGAGAGTTAAGCAGAGGGATGCCTGCTAAAAAGATAAAAAGTGAACATTTTGAAACTCCTCAAACAAATGATTTAAATCCAGTGTTTAATGAGTTTAACGTTCCAAAGGGGTATAGGTATCTGAAGGCAAGAGCGTGGTACCCATGTTTCTATTGGGAATCTGAAATATTAAAAGGATTCCAAGTGAGTTCGAATATATCAGTTCCAGCAGGAGACAAAGACATTCAACTCTATTGTAAGCATAAAGGCGAATGGATGCAAACATCGGTGAGGTCAGAATGGAACCAGAAATTTGGAATGGATACTGACATTGTCCAATCATATGTTTATGAAAATGGGCAATGGCGGGTTGGAATAACGGATGTGCCGACAAAAGGAATTGGGAAATATGGCACTATTAGAGAGATTCTCAAGGAAATGCGTACTGGAGTGGAATACCAGGTAGAAGTTAAGTTATATCCTGGTGTAGAAATATCAGTTCCTGATACCCCTCCATTTGGTTGTAGAAACGCAAAATTTGAATTATCTTGGGATAATTCAAATGTAAATTTAGGATTCTCTCTCATAGGACCTGGTGGTGAAGAAGTATTAACTGTGATTAATGAGAGTAGGACTGATTTTCAAGAAATGCATCTGGATCAACTTGGTGAATGTTTAGAAAACGAGTGTTATTCGATCTGCGTTTTTGCATTAAATGATGTTTCCACTGACTTCGATTTCAAGATATCTTATTCTTGGGAACAAGGAATCTCAGAAGAATATGGTGATTCTTTAACATCTGCAACAGAGGGTGCTGTACTTGCTAGTACACTCAACGCACCATTGGTTTATACAAAGAAAACGGAATTACCTGAAGCTACCAGGGATTGTCTTTATAAAATAGGTGTGGAAAAAATACATCTAGTAGATATCGGCGATAACATAAATTCTGATGCATTTGATGAAATAAAGAAAATAGCCGAGGTCGAGAAACATTACACTCTATTCGAAGACATAAATACTGCCATTCGTGATAAGACAGGTAGTAATGATGTTGTGTTTTCAACGCTTGATCCATGGTCATATTGGTATGTGGCAGAAATGAAAGTCGCGGGAGAATATCCTGGAGCCTTGTTTTTAGGACCTGCCGCGTATATTGCTGCTTATCATGGCACGCCCGTACTCATCGTTGATAGTCATCCTCATCTATCTTCTGCAGTTGTATGGCATAATGAATTTTGGAAAAGAACGGCCCGTAGTCCAGATGAGCATACTCTCTCTGTTTCAGAAATGTATCTAACGGGAAAACGTGTTTATGATTTTCTAAAAAAATACGAGTTCGATAAGCCTGGGAGAGAATCAATAGTGACTGTTGCTGGTCAGTTTGATATCAGCCCCTCTTGGGATCGTATGTTCCCAGGTATGGCAAAACCTGGTAGATTCATGTATTCACCAGTGGACTGTGCATATTGGATTTCAAGAAATATATTCTATCCCGCCTTGATTTTTGTAAACCCTGCTATGAGTTCAAGCGGTGTTGAGTTGATAAATGGTAGTATCAACGAGAGAAGAACACTTCTTGCACGTGGACCTTTTGGGTTAAAAACCATTAGAGATGCAGGAGAAGAAACGTTGAAATATCCAGTTCATATGACATTTGTTTCTTATCAACACCGGTGGAATGAACGGACCAGTAAATATTATGGTTCTAAATATCAATCAGCCGATGGTATTGTTCCAAGCGAAACAAGATCTTTTGAGCCAATAGATCAAGGTTCAATTAAGAAATACACCGGCCAGGATGGATCTTTCTGGCCTGATATGAGTCCAAGTGAAGTTATTCCATTTTATATGGAAAGAGGTGGCTTTGACAGTGCTTTCTGCAGTAATTTCGAAGACACCATGTATAACTTGAATCAAGGAGTATTGTATTGGCATCTAGGATCTCATGGTGGTCATCCTAATAGTGGATCGGTTTTATTCTGGGATCCACAAGAAAAGGGAAAAGAAATTGGTGCAATGCCCGCATCTTTGCCTATACCTCCTGGTTCAGCAGGTAGAAAAGATCTAAATCCTTGGAGATCTTATGATTGGTATCTTGGCTCTACTGATGAACCTGATACGCTCACTGCTGATATTCATGGAGTGATTCCCTCGGTTCTTGGAAATCCAAATTTCAACGGTTTACTTAGAACTGCAATTGATTGGGCTCCTGCAAAAAAACCCATTCGAGATTTGATGAATAATATTCTCGCTAAAATACCTATTATTAATAGACTATTACCGGAGGGACAGCTCGATACTCAGGATTATTACGATGGAGGAATCTGTGTCAGTCTTTTCAGTAAAATGGGTTATAGTTTTTATACAGGTTGGAATGTAGATGACACGTTAGGTAACTTACATTCTATGGTGTTTAATACAGGTGTGTGCCTTGTTGCAGGTAAATATATGCATCTGGCGATGGTTAGACATGGTTCTGTTGGTCAAATAATTGATCCATGGTCAACATCTTGGTATAGTGCTATGTGGGCTCAATCAATACCTAGAGATATTATTCTTGGTGATACCATGGGAGAAGCGTACAATAAGGGCATTAGTCATGTTGGAATATTGTACATTGGTGATAATGATGGGCCGCAGCAATGGTGGTGGGATGAATATGAAAACGTCTGCTATTTTGGCGACCCAAATCTTAGAATGTTTGTACCTGGGAAAACTTACAGCGATACAAACTACTGGGAGAAAGAAGATACAATGCCATTACGTTATGATGTTGATCTCTCAATCGATGGCCATATGCCCTTTGGTGCAGCTGAGTATCCTCATGAAAAGGAACCTGAAATTATGTTGCCTTTGTGGGTTATTGCAACCATCTTAATTGTTTCAATTGTTATAGTTTCACTTGTGATTGTTACCCTCAAAAAAACTAAGAAAAAGCAGTAATTGTAGGAGTCAAATCGTTGGTGAAATGGCAATAGGCAAT
>CAYLOF010000040.1:0-9824 GCA_964385215.1 uncultured Thermoplasmatales archaeon | reverse complement strand
TTCATCTTATACTGGTATGTTTCATTCTGCCCGAGCTTTACTTTTTAAAGATGGGGTTACCGAGAGAAGTCACGCCTGTGTAATTGCATATCTTTCTAAAAAGTATGGACAATCTCTTGGACAGGATCGCATTAGCTGGCTTGATACCTACAGGCTGGAAAGGCATGAATCGTTCTATGGCCTGGAAGCATCTGGAATGGATAAGCATGAATCAAAAGACGCCTTGAGCAAAGCAGAAAAGTTTTTAGAATCCATTAATATTTTGTATACAGGCTACATGATTTTAATATAATTAACATAATTCATTAAAATTCACTTATTTTGTATTCATACTCTTGCGGTTTTGTAGTCCGGCCAATCATTCTGGCCTTTCGAGCCAGCTACTCGGGTTCGAATCCCTTCCACCTGCATAATTTTATATACATGATTTATATTACGTGATATGTATTAGCATAGCATAGATAAGTGATTGTATGAAAAGAAACTGTTTGGTGATTGGAATAATTCTATTGTGTGTTGGAACAAGTACCATTACAATGATTGCACAGGATACAATAAAAATATCTCTATCAACCTCAAATGGTCATTGGCTGTATGTTGGTGGTAGTGGAACAGGAAATTATACGAAAATACAAGATGCTATAGACAATGCCAGTGACGATGATTACATCTTTGTTTTTTCAGGAATATATTATGAAAATATACTTATCTATAAATCATTGCATTTATTAGGTGAAAAACCAGACACAACTATAATCGATGGGCACGGTTTCAAAGAAGTCGTAATAATTACTGCTGATTATGTTACTATTGAACAATTCACCATTCGTAATAGTAGTCATAACTTACCATATTCCTATCAAAGAGGAATACGGGTAGAAGCAAATCATACAACAATCTCCAAAAATATCATTTTTGATAATTTACAAACTGGCATATTCTTAGACCAAACATCATATTCAATTATCTCTGAGAATAATATTTCTCAAAGCTGCCATGGAATTTGGGTATTAGAATCGAGTGATAACACAATAACACACAATACTATTTATGATAACACTTTTGGAGTCCTAATGAGTAGTTCATCAAAGAACCAAATCATCGCAAACATAATACATCACAATTATGAGGATGGTATTTTACTGAGCCACTCAACACAAAACATTGTTTTAAACAATACCATCTATTTAAACGAAAATGACTCTATTGGTATTAACCTTGATGAAGCCGCATATATGAATATAATAAAATCAAATATCATTGCGTTTCATAGAAACATAGGGATATCAACCATGGGGTTTTTCAACGTAATTTCAGATAATACAATACAAGGAAATGGTTTAGGTATAGATTTAAAAGCAGGATACTATAATCAGATTCATCGTAATAATTTTATAGAGAATCATCTCGATGCAGAGTTTACACTTGGTGCAATCTGTCGTATCCTGATACCTCTTGCGAGGAATAATTGGATACACAACTATTGGGACGACCATCATATACGTCTTCCACAATTGATTCCTGGAACTCTTTCATATCCTCCTGACCCATCAATACCATGGGAGAGAATATCAATTGATTGGATTGAGATTGATTGGTTCCCAGCAAAAGAACCCTATGACATCCCCAAGATGAAATAAAGAAAAACGTATGAAATTATAGACTTTTATAGAAGTAATTATTATCTATCAATCTGAATAATACTGGTAAATTCGGGTTCTCCTCCCGTCGGAAGCATACCTTATAATTAAGATAATCAACCAGCCGTATTTCAAGAAAACTGCTGAGATTGATTTCTAGTTTTTTGGCTTGAGTTATTATCTCTTCGTCAATGGATAAGGTGAGTTTTTTCTTAGGCATAGGTAATATATAACTTAGTAGTATATAGTGTTAATGGTTGACATGATAATAAAAGGTAGAAGAGGGAAGATAGTAATATAGGGGGCAAGCCTAGAAACTCTTCCTCCCTCCCATGTTTACTAGTTATGCTAATCTATTTTAATTCCAGCAGTTGCCGTAGTAGTGGGAACAGATGTGGGTGGTTCTCAAGGAATTGTAGGAATGGTGTGTTGATATATAATTAATTCCAATCGTTATGATTTGTTTCTATTACACTTCCATCATCTTCCCATATTGTATTTGGATTCACAAATTTTGGTTTATATTTCAGAAAAACTCGCCAATTATAATAATCAGAGATTCTATACCATTTATCTCCTATTTCTAACCTCGTGAATTCCCTGAACTGCAGATGAAGCTGAACTTTTGCTGTTAGACATTTTTTATTGGGGACATGAGGCAAGTATCGACTTACATTATCATGTCCTATTAATTTCCCAGGATTTGAATATGGATCATTTGTCTCGTCGTTTGTGGATTTATCATCGTTTCCTACGGCGTATTTGTTTTTCCCACCAATATCATCGGAATCTGCATCTGTTGGCCACTTTTCATAGCTTTTCCATCGTGATCCATATTTTTCACTATAGACCCATTTTTTGATCCAATCAGGAATATTAGTAAAGCTTGACTTAGTTCTTACTTGACGGGAATTATCCCATTTTTTGTTTGCTCCCCCATCTAAAGTCATACCTGAATTATTGATAGATGTAATCTCTCTCCAGATCCAGGGTGGTTGCAGGTTGTTCGAACCAGTTAAATTTGGTCGGTCCGCATCCATAAAAATCGTGGAAGGTTTAATGGTATGAATGAAACCAATTTCCCCCCACATTCTTAAACCTCTTCCTGTATCCTTAGTTCCTATCCCAAAGGCGTAACCAGTATCTCTTGTTATCTCCGATTTTACAATCCATACCACAATTGTATCCTGAGCTACCACATTACCACCTGCCACTAATTCTCCCTTTACAACATATTTTCCTGGATTATTACGAGGCACATAGGCAGAATCACCAGATGTAGTTACACCCGGAGGTACTACCCATCCAAATGTTGGAATTGGTTTACGAGTGCCAAGATCATAATATGCAACTACTTCAACTTTATCAGGATCATCTGGCGGATTATAACCCTTTAAAGGAGAGACAAAATGCTTTAATCCATTATTTTTAATGCTAGGAACATCATCACCTGCATCACAATAAGCAACTAAATCAATCCTTGGGTCACTCTCTACCATAAAAACTATAGTATTCTTCTGTTCAACCTCGATGGTATTGAATTGACCATCGCTGACATTTACTTTTAAATCACAAAATCCAATATCACTTAATCTAAAAGTATAAGGAGAATAAAAATCCCTTGCCTGCAATTCATCGTCGACATAAAACTTCGCTGAATAAATGCCCGCCGTATCATCAGCATATATTTCAACATCCAAATGTCCAATAATTATAGTTTTTCCTATAAATCCAACATCCCGACCAAAGATGTATAAATGGTTCTCCTTTGGGGTAATGAAATATGCTTCAGGAGGATCAACATCCCTTGTAGTGAAATCCCATATAGGTCCCTCAGCGATTCCTCCATTTCTATCATCAGCGATTATCTGCCAATAGTAATGAGTATTAGGTTCTAGCTCCACGAGGTTGAAACTGGAAGAATTCTGCCATGAAACAATTACATCAGGAATACTATCATCAGCTTCAAATAATATTTTATAGTAAACATCGTCATCGATGTCTGGGTCCAAACAAAACCAACTTAAAACAACATCCTTAACACCAACTAAACGGGCGCCATCGCCAGGTGAAGGATCCGTGGGGGGATCTGGTGGGTTATTCTGGTCTTCATCGGTATCATATATCACAGTTACTGAATCAAAACCATAGTACTCCAATGTGTCAATTGCAAACACGGTTATTAGATTCCCCTCTGCCCCCTCAAGAATGTCAATTGTAAAAGAAAACTCATAGTACTCAGCTGGTGGATCAATTGGCGATGACTGAGCATAAGTACCTCCCCCGGGATACACTACTGTATATCCAAGTTCAGCAATCCCTATTTCACCGGACGCATACCCCGCAACATCTATCTGAGGTTCAGAAACTATAGCTCCATCCTCAGGACTAGTAATCACCACAGTAGGTTCATCAAATGAAGTAAACATTATTTCCTCTCCAAGATTCATCTTGTAATCATTTATACCAGTAGAAATTCCACTAAGAGCACTGATAATAAACAGTGCAACTACTAAAATTCCAATCATTTTCTTTTTCATATTCATTACCCCCCTTAGGTAGTCTCCCTTTGTAAAATTATAATGCACATCTAATTTAAAAAGATGTCGGTTGTTAGCATTGTACTTTATTGAAACAGATGTTACATTATTTCTAGCATCATTCCTAGTTAGTTAGGATACTTATATTATCATTATTCAGACTAAAAGAACCGTTTCAGAGATACGTATCGAACGCTTGATCAAGATAGGGTTAAGGGTATTTTATTAGTAAACGTCCACGGTTATCTGAGCTTATCTCTGACGGTCTGAAAAGGAGCACACAATATTTTTATCCAACCAATAAGATTAAATTCACCTACGCCTATACCCCTACGGGCTAAATGCGGTTAATTGCAACGTTAATTGATACTAGAGCGGAAGCTATGAGAATATTACGGGAAGTACCACATCACTCTATCGTGCTTCTACCGGAGACAATTGAGATATTAGGAAAAACTCTTGTACCAATATCAAAACAGAAAGACCTTTTCATCATCTATAATCAAAATATCAAGATTGATGGCAAATGGTTTATCGCATTTCATGGAATTAACAGGGGTGAATACAAGTTCAGAGTCCGGAAATTCAACTTATGGGATAGCGATATTAAATATGGTTATTCAGCAAGTAAACCAGAACCATTCACCTCAATAAGAAATCATTCTGCAAGCCTTTACATCTGCTTTGATTCCACCAAAATTTATCAAATGAAGGATCAACTCATCAATCACAAAACAGAAATACTAATGATTACGGGAAATTGGCAATACAATTTCGACTATGTTAAACAAGTTACCGATTTTGCATTAAAATATATTCCAACCTTGAATTATTGCTTATTTTCAAACACGAATACCTTATCCTTCATCAAAACTAAAACTAAGGAAAAAAGGGTAACTGAAGCCGGTTACGTAATTAGTGAGATATAAAAATGAGGCTTCAGAGACGGGCTCAGATTAGCGTCGAAGTAGGGCTAAATAGTATTTATTAATAGCCCTTGAAAGGCTTCAGAAACCGTCTCTAGTTACTCTCATTAATCCCTCGATATAATTATCAATGAAAAGGAATAAATATAGGTAAAACTATACGGTAATTAAGGCTTTAAGTTTATATATCATAAGGAGTAAATAAGACTGAAAGTAAGAAACCTGAAACTAAATTACTAAGGGGTGAAAGGGATGTCAAACTATTTTTTAGCATACTGTAGAGTTAGCACTAAACAGCAATTAGAAGGAAATAGTATCAATTATCAAAAAGAAGCTATCACCAATTACTGTAAAATCCATAATATACAACTACTAAGAATCTATGAAGATCTTGGAGTCAGTGCATACAAAAAACGTCCTGGATTCCAAAAAGCAATCAAACAATTACGAGAAAATTCAGATGTATGTGGAATCATTGTCAATGAACTATCCAGATTTGGACGTAGCACGATTGAACTAATCACATTGATAAATGAGATAAATCAAATAGGTAAACAATTCATCTCAATCAAGGAATCAATCGACCTATCCACAAAGACCGGGCAACTCATTCTAACATTACTATCGGCAATAGCCGATTACGAAAGAAAACTCATCAAGGAACGCATGACCGCTGGCCGTGAATATGCTAAAGACCATGGTACAAAATCAGGTTTACCTTGTCATCGGCCAAACAAAGAGATTCCTTGGGATGAGGTTATGAAATGGCGAAAATATGGCATCTCTTGGACCAAAATTGCAGAAATTTTATCGAATGATAAAGCAAATCCAGATTATCAAATATCCCATCAGACCCTCATTAAATATGCTAAAATAAAAGGATTGATAAAATAACAAAAATTCATTAAAGTTCAATTTTGAGAAATAAACAAAGTATCATAAACTCAAAATGTAAATGTTCTTCATTGGTATTCGGTTAAGGATTTTTGACATGATTTCCAGTAGTAACGCGGGCTTTGGATAAATTGATGGTCTAGTCATATAAGTCGTCAGTTTCATATGGAGATATTTTCCATTTTTCATCTCGTTTAAGACCCTGTACAAGCTGGCTACGAAATTGAGCATAATATGGCAATTTTTTGCACCATTTTTGCTTAACCGATGACACATGAAATGTTCTTAAATATAAAAATTTGGTAACATTTGTTGAAAGTGAAAAAACCCATTGCGTTTTATTTACAATATTTATAATAATCATATATTTATTATTATTCGTACATATGTACCAAATCCATTTGTTTAATATACCCAAAGGTATATAACAATTTATTTTTATGCAAATCTATATAAACTTGAATTGCTATTAATAATTTCATCGTTTACGAAAATGATAGGCCGTATGATTACTTTGGATATACGGCTTAAAATTTTTCACAACGAAAAAAAATATAAAGGTGATGAAATATGTCAATAGAAAAAAATAAAACAAAAATAGAATCAGATGAAAAAAATAACGAAAACGAAAATGTCCGATTTGGATCAAGTGAAAACGCTTACCCAAATATGGCTCTATTTGTTAATTGTCCAACAAACTTTTTAGTTGAGTTCAACGAGCTCTCCATTAAAATAGATGAATTTGCTCGTCCTGAAATACTTCTTGATTTATTAGAATTTTTTTACAAAAATTATCCGGAGGTTTTTTGGGAATATTTAGTGAAAATGAAAAGTTTTTTTGTCAATGGTCTTTTTTATTCTAAGGAATTCATTGAATTTTTAATTAAAATCATCCCCGATGATTTACCCGATTGCAATTTTTCAATAAGTTTAATAAAAATGCCACTTGAACCAAAATATCGCAGATTAACCAAAGCCGAAGAATATGAACGAGATGATTTGATCGAAGGTCCAGATGAAAAAGAAGAGGTGTATTATTCTGACTTTTATCCAATTCAAATGAGCAGAGACATTAATGGAAATCCTATTGATAAAATAATTGAATTAGAACTTGAAATTGAGACTGATGGATATGTACCAACTAACGAACAAATTAAAAAAGTGATCAATTGGTTAGAAGAAAATTCTGGTTTTGTCTGTAATTTTACAAATATAAAGTATGGACATTCTCAGATAAATTTTTTGAATAAGATAAATGTGAATAATATGAAGGTTTCTTTGCTTCAAATGTAAATGTAATTGCTTAGAAAAAACTAAAATGTTTATAGTTTTTCTGACTGAAATAATAACTTAAAATTATCAAATACTAAACTTATTTATAGTCGTAAAACTATACGCTTATTACCGGTATTATAAGGAGAAATTACTGGCTTTGCAAATCAGCTTTGATGAGGAATATTGAATTCTAATGAGCTTGAGCTGTGAACAAATCATGGGAGAACGAAATGAATGGAAAAAGATATTTTAGAAAAATTAAAAGGCCAATGTATTAAACTGTCGTTGAAACCAAACAGTTTTATCTTAACTGGGGTGATTGACGCAGTTTTTGAAGACTGTATCCAGTTTACAACAAGACAACAAACAAGTTACATAGACATTGATACAATTGGGGCTATAATTCCTCTACGGGGTCGATAAATATGGACGCGAATACAAATTCGTCTGCTATTGACATGAATATTAACGATATTGTTGATATTCTTCAGAAGGACATAGTTAATGAAAAAATGAATATCAAAACGATATGCTTGGTCGTCATTGGTGGTAGACTATGTATGAATAGACATCCAATGAGCCTTAATCTTCTATTAAACGATGAAGGTGGTGTTGGTAAGGACTTCTTGGTAAGTACCATTATGAATACTATAAGTACGAAGGACTGGCTTTTATCAAAAGCACCAACTCCTGCAGCGATAACTCTAACCCAACTTCCAAGCAAGGATGGTAAGGTACTAGAACCAATAACCCAGAAGACTATCGTTTATCTTGAAGATGCTCCGCCAAGGTTCACGGATGGTGAAAATTCACACTTAAAATTATTGACAGATGGAGACGTGAATAATTATAAAGTAGTCCACAATATGAAATCATACCTTGTTGGTTGGAAGAAGCCAGTAGTCATTATAACTTCAGCGGAGGCATCGCTTAACGAACAAGGTAAAAGACGGATCCCTCAACTTTCATTAGATTCTTCACCAGAGCAAACACGGGCTATCATAGATAGAATAAGAGCCATACAAACAGGAAAACATCAGGGTATAACAAAGCCAGACGTTATTAAGATAAACAAGTTTATTGATTCATTAAAGTCATTATCAGTCAATATACCTGACACTATCGCAGACATGGTAGAAAGCCAACTTCTGAAAGGGAACGAAGACGAAATATTCCTCAGAACGTTGGCGAGTAGAATCTATGATTACATTAAGTTCAGTGCTATTATCCATCAACATAATAGAAAAAACGCTGACGAACCAGATACGATTATAGCATCTAAAGAGGATTTTCACGTAATGGAAGAAATAATCAAAGCCACCTACGAAACGGATGAAGCATCAGATAATACGTTATCACAATTTAATCCACGTCAGAAAGATATTATAAAGACGCTACGAGAGACAGAAGAATGGTACACTGTAAACCAGATAAGACACTGGAAAAATCATCCTAAGATAAGTGACGTTTCCGAACAAACTATCTACAAGGATATTCGTGAAATAGTTCAACGTGTTAAAGATATCAATATGTATAATCCTGGTAAAGGGGCAAGTTTTGCAAATCTCTATGGCTGTGGTGACGAACCACCTGAAGATGATGAGAAAATTGATAATAAAGGGATAAGTAACCTTGTGAAAATGACAGGTAAGAAATATGAAGAAAGTAAAAAAGAGGGTGTAATCAAAAAATAATCACGTTTAAAGCGTTTAAAATTCTTAATCTAAAAAACTTTAAACGCTACCAAAGGGCTCACGTTTAAAACGTTTAAAACGTTTAAAATTATAATATTATATAGTATACTTGAAAACTGAGTAGTGGGGTAAGGATAGTAACTTAGGTAGAAACGAAATTGACGTAGTATATAGGGTTTTTACTTTAATCGCTTTAATCGCTTTAAACGTATTACTATGTTCCGTTTAAAATCGTAATTATAAACGTACTTTAAACGCTGATAAATGAAGGTAATTACCTCTAGGGGAAATAAAAAAAATCCATAAAGGTACTGGTAAGGTTTTTAGCAATGAATTATATTTTTTTGGCATACTAACCAATGATGGAACTTTTAATATTCATGATAGCCGGGATTAGCTCAGATTTACGATACTCCTTACTTTAAGACTAAAAGATAGCTACTCATTTTGATTTGAGGTTAGCGGTTTACTATTCAGGGCTGAAATAATTGAGGATACGTTCAGACGCCTTTCTGAAGGTTGATAGCTAAGTACCGCTACTACTTTTACCGCTTGAGGTCGAGGCCGTTGAGAAGTATTTAGAAAGCTTTTCACTCTGATTGAAGGCGCGAAAATATGATGGTGAGATTTAGAAGAACTCAGTTCATCCTTTGGTGGTCTCTAGCGTATTAAAAATTAATTATCTCGCTTCATTAATAACGAATTCCCTCTATTAACCGGCTGATTTTATAAATATATCAATTTGAATATTTGAAGGGGCATTTATTGAATTATTCTAATGTTGATTTTACCCATTCAACGGTAGTGTAGTACTTTACGATAGATAATTATAGACCTTTATCTATATGGGATATG
>CAYLOF010000039.1:0-9864 GCA_964385215.1 uncultured Thermoplasmatales archaeon | reverse complement strand
TGTTTTTCACAAACCTTTTTCATCTTTTCCATTTCGTAATCTATAGCTTCTTTAATATTACCATCTGCCTCGAATAGCAGGATTGCTGCAACATCAGGCAATCCAAGGTCTAAAGATTTATTTACTACCTCAATACCAATATTGTCCATCAATTCTAGCATCGATGGCAACGCACCACTTGCAATTATACCAGATATCGCCTCGCCAGCATCTTCTAACTTATTGAACTTGGCCATAGCAAGACAACGAAATTTTGGCAATGGAACAAGCTTTAATGTTGCTTCTACAACGATACCAAGAGTACCTTCAGAACCAACGATTAACTTCTCAAGTTGATAACCAGATGAATGAACCCGTGTATTAGCACCAAGGTGAATCAAATCCCCATTTGCTAGAACAACCTTCATCCCAAGGACTATATCACGCGTTGCACCATATTTTACGGCCCTCATACCTGATGCATTAGCACCAATCTCTCCACCAATCGTAGCAATCTTGCTTGAAGCAGGTGATGTCGTATAAAACAAACCATGTGACTTAAGCTCCCTGTTCAAATCATCATCAACCACACCAGGTTCAACCTTACATAACATATCTTGAGATGAAATTTCAATAATGTTGTTCATTCGTTTCATATCAAGAACAATTCCGCCATCTATCGGAACAGTATGCCCACTAGTGCTAGAGCCTGCCCCTCTTGCTATCACTGGAATTTTATTTTTGTTTGCATACCGCATAATCTTTTGGATTTCCTCAGCAGTTTTTGGTCTTACAACAACTGAGGGCATAGCCTGATGAACCGATGCATCTGATGAATACACATAAAGATCAGCACTATCACCTGAAGCATTGTCTTTACCAACGATTTTTTTCAATTTCTTAAGGTCTACCTTCATAATATGATCTCCTTTACAAAAGATATCTTCAATTTTTTTGCAAAACCATCCACAATATCATCAGTTTTTTTAACCTCCGTATATTTAGATGTACCAGATTTTGTATTCTCCTTTTTTAGAATATATCTAAGCTCCTCGACAGCGCTTCCTTCCCCCTATATTCAGGCAGAAGCATTGGTGCTTTTCTGTCAGTTTTAACTCTGGCATCACTAATCATTTTCTCATATTTTTCCACGTGATTCAAAGTAAGTTTACCAATCTTTGCTTTTTTGACATGTTTCGCTGCTGAAATACCTGCTCGTCTGCCAAAAACATTGTAATCTAATAGGCTATTACCCATCAGCCTGTTTTTTCCATGAGGGCCTCCTTCTACCTCGCCGCCTGCAAATAAACTAGGTACAGAGGTTTGGGCATTTACATCAATTGTTACCCCCCCATTTTGATAATGCAACGTGGGGAAGACAAGCACAGGGTCTTTAGCCATATTAATACCAAAACGTTCATACATACGATACATCGCATCAAAATTTTTCTTGACTGCTCCTTCTCCATGTAAAATCTCGATCATAGGAGAATCAAGCCATACACCCCTCATATCAGTTGGAGTAACAACGCCATTATTTCTTTCATAACATTCTCTAATCAAGGCAGATGCCTCAACATCTCTAGCCTCAAGAGGGTAAACAAACTGCTCACCGTCTTTATTTACTATTTGTGCGCCCATTCCTCTAAATTTTTCTGTAATTAACAGACCAATGATTTGCTCAGGATATGCTGCACCAGTAGGATGATATTGTACTGCATCTAAATCCCGTAGTTTTGCTCCAACATGGTAAGATAGTACTAGTCCATCGGCAGTTGCACCATAATGATTAGTTGTAGGATAATTTTGAATGTGAAGTCGCCCCCAGCCACCAGTAGCCAAAACGGTAGATTTCGCCCTTGCTACATAGTATTGTTCAGTTTCCATATTATATAATACGGCACCAGCCAATTGTCCTAGATCATCTGTGATTAATTCAACTGCTGGCGTAAATTCGAGTACAGGAATCTCACGATTACGCATCACATCACGTATGTTGCGCATAATCTCCATGCCTGTATAATCTCTAGCAAAATGCAGCCTGTTCTTGCTAGTTCCACCTCCAGAAATCTCTATAAATTCACCATTTTCATCTTTATCATACATTACCCCTAACTCTTCATGCCATTTTAGTATCTCTTGGGCATCTGTAACAAGTGTTTTGAGAACTTCTGGGTCATTAGTAAAATGACCTCCGCCCATCGTATCCAAGTAATGCCTCATTGGCGTATCATCTTTGCGATCAGCACACTGTATTCCTCCTTCCGCCATCATTGAGTTTGCATCACCATGCCTAAGTTTGGTAGCCATGAGAATATCCTCTGTTTTGATACCAGTATTATTTGCCCATAGTGCAGCAACAGTAGCTGCACCGCCACCACCAATAATAAGCACATCCACATCATAATCTATGTGGGATAGATCTATATTACCAGGCTTCACAAGTGGATGAGCCTCTAATAAATCAACAAGCTCATCTGGCATCAGGTCGCCTTTATTTGGACCAAATAACATAGCACGTTTCCGTTCCCTTTTATAATCGGGATGGTACTTGTCTAGTATTTTTTCTTTTTCCTTAGGACTCATCGGTTTATGTCTCTTCTTCATTCTTCCCTTTCTAGTTCTCTCAACTTTCTCAATTGATTCGCGCATATACTCCGGGAATCCATCAATCATGTCCATTTTAGTCATTTTACTCACCCGCCAGGTCTTCGATATCTCTTTCAACATACGCTTTTTTCAATTTATCTACACCTACTTTTGTTAACTTATTCATTTCTTTGTCAAATTTTCCTTTTTTGATTTCCTCAAGTCTTTCCTCAAGGTTTTTTGATGGTTTTTCAATATATTTACCATATAGCCGCCTTGCAAGTTGGCCAACATGATACTGAGGGATTTCAGCTGGACATCTAAGAGCACAGAGGCCGCACTGGATACAATCAAAGGATAATTGTGCTGCCTCTTCAATTTCTCCTTTCAACGATGCCTGAACAAAATCCATAACCTCAATATCCTGAGGACAGGCTTTTGTACAAGTATTACAAGAAACACATCTTGCAACTTCTGGATAATATTTTAAGATGATATTTTCCTTAAGATCCATCTTATTTATGTCATAGGTTGCCTTGTTTGCTGGCACAAACGGTATCTGAGACAAATACATTCCGTCCTCTACCGCTGTTTGGCATGCCAACGCTGTATATAACTTATAATCCCCTTTCTTTCTGTAAACAGTTGCACAGGCCCCACAGAAACCAGCTCTGCAACCAGCACCACGAATGAATTTATAACCTGCATATTCCATAGCTTCCATTATAGTCAAACCCACAGGAACCTCATGCTCTTTATTCATAATGTATATCTTAACCATTTCTTTTTCAGCCATCAATTATCACCATCATTTCTATTAGATAATGCTGTTCTATTTTTCATTTCTAAATCTTTTTTTTGTTCATTTTTAAAGTATCCCTTCCATTTATTTTACTCAACAAAGGAAGCGGATCCACATAATTCAAATCAAACCGGCAAACCTTTTCATCTAATCCAAATGCAATAGCCATCAATTGAGTAAAATAAAACACCGGCATTCTTTCAAAATCATGGTATTTCTCTTCAACAGTCTCCTGCCTAGCATCCAAATTAAAATCACATAACGGACAACTTAACGCTATAGCATCTGCACCTTCCCGAGCGGCAGATGTTAATATACTATATGTTCTTTCGGCCACCGCCTCTTTATTACTTGCAGTTTGATATGCACCACAACATTCTACCTTGTACGGAGTATCAATTACTTCAGCACCGAGGCTTTCAAGGAGCGAATGCATAATCCTAGGTTCTTCCAAATCATCTATGCCTACTTCCTTAGGTCTAAGTAGCAAACAACCATAATAAGGGGCAATTTTTAAACCCTTAAGAGGAACTTCCACTGTTTCCTCTATTTTTTCAAAACCAATTTCATCTTTTAAAATCTCTAGCAAATGCAGAACAGTGACCTCGCCGCGATAATCTTCTTCGCGGTCCATGAATTCGTTTAATGTGGTAAGAGCTTCCTCATCATCTTTAACTCGAAGGTTCGCCCGCTTCAGCGTGTTATAACACATAGAGCAAAGAGTGACAATCCTATTTTCGTTTAATTCTTGAGCTCTGATGAGATTCCTTATTGGTGCAGCATAATGCATTAAATCATCAGAAGCTAGGGAATAAACCGTGCCACAACAGTTCCATCGAGGTAATTCAACCAGTTCCATTCCCAATTTCTTTCCTACCGCTAATGCAGATTCTTCAAAATTAAGGGCATCTTTTTTAAGCGTACAGCCAGGGTAATATGGAATTTTCATTTTTTCACTCATGATGAAGTCATCTTCCTAAAACTACTAACCACCGCAATTTGTGGAAGTTTTTCTATCTCTGGGATGGCAGAGGGCTTAACATGATCTATGTTTTTTCTAAGTGATTGTAAACGTAGGGCCTCCATAACTTTTGCCAAATCTATTCCTTGAGGGCATCTCACGGCACAGGTAAAACATGAGGCGCATAGCCAAATTGTTTTTGATTCAAGTACAGAAGTATCACCTATTTGCACCATCCGAATAACTTGACTTGGAAGTAAATCCATTTGATCAGCCAGGGGGCAGCCAGCCGAACATTTACCGCATTGATTGCATTTCCTTACATTTTGCCCGCTAATTTCTATAATTTTTTCAGTAAACTTAGATTGCGTTTCATTAACAGGAAACTTATGCCTCATCTACATCAACCTCCTTTGCCTTATCTAAAGATTCTTGGTATTTTTCTTTTACCTCTTTAGCAGTTTCTTCAAATTTTTTTTCTACCGTGGGACTCAGCTCTAATGGCCCAATCTCTTTCAATTCATTAACATAATTTTTCACTATGGTACTCACTCTTACACTTTGAAAACCAGCGATACGTTCAAATTTCAATCGCTTTGGGTCTATGCCTAACTTTGAAATTGCTTCTTTTAACAGGCCCATTCTTTTGGCCGCATTCTCATTGCCCCGCATATAATGACAGTCGCCCTTTTGACATGCTCCAATAAGTACACCATCAGCACCATTTTTGAAGGCAGCCAATACATAGCGTGTGTCGATCATACCAGAACACTTCACAGTTATTGGTATAACATTTGGAGGGTATTGAACTCGACTGACACCTGCTAAATCTGCAGCCGCAGAAGCTCCCCAGTGGCAGATAAATGCAAGTATTGTTGGCTCAAATTCATCGGTCATGATAATCCACCTTCGATCATATTCATCATTTGTTTGGCAGTGAAATTTTTAATCTGAAGTGCATCTTTTGGACATGACACGGTACATATGCCGCAGCCATTACACAGTGCATCATTGACATTTACTGTATTGCTTGTAAGTTTTAGAGCATCAAAAGGACATTCATCTACGCAGATACCACAGCCATCACATAACTCCTTATCAACACGTACCACCGTTGGATCATGTTCCAGTTCTGGTGATGACACAAGCCCAATTGCTTTACTTGCTGCTCCGCTAGCTTGCGCCACAGTTTCTGGTATATCCTTTGGCCCCTGTATCATACCTGCTATATACACACCTGGGATAGTGGTCTCTACAGGTCTTAATTTTGGATGTGCTTCTTTCAAAAACTTATTTGGACCTTGAGGAAGATTCAACATTTTAACTATTTTATCATCGGGAGAGGGTATAATTCCTGTTGCTAATACAACCAGATCTGCAGCAACCTCAATTTTTTTACCGGTAAGCGTGTCAGCACCCCAAACCATGGTTTTGTCCCCTTCTTTAAAAATTTTTGAAACTTTACCACGTAGATATATCACCTCACTTTCTTCTAGTACCTGTTGATAAAATTCCTCGTAATCCTTACCAGCAGTGCGAACATCAATATAGAAAACATATGCATTTGCATCTGGGAATATACCTTTGAATAACTTAGCTTGTTTTGCAGTATACATACAGCAGATTTTTGAACAATACGGCAGATGCATCTCTGGATCTCTGGAACCTGCACACTGAACCCATACTACGTCCTTTGGCGTTTTACCATCTGACGGTCGACGGAATGGAATGGCTGCAGAGCCCATCTGAAATAACATACGTTCAAATTGTAGCCCGTCAAGAACATCAAGGTTTTCTCCATATCCATATTCTGCAAGGTTTTCTTTAGCATACAATTCATAGCCTGTAGCCACAACAATTGCACCTACTTCCTCCTCCACAATCTCAGGTTTCATATCAAGGTTTATTGCATTTGGCTCACATACTTTTACACATTCATCACATCGTTGTGGAGCAAGCCCTAAACAAGCATTTTCATCCAATGTGTATGTGGAAGGGATAGCCTGTGAGAATGGGATATATATAGCTTTACGTAGATTTAACCCTCTTTCAAATTCTTTCGTCACTGTAACTGGGCAGACTTCTGTACATTTATCACATAAGGTACACAGTTCCTCATCAACAAAACGAGGTTTCTTCTTTATCTTTACTTTGAAGTTACCGACATAACCAGATATATCCTCTACTTCTGAGTAAGCATACAAACTTATATTTTGGTTCCTATCAATGTCAACCATTTTTGGTGTGAGAATACACTGTGCACAGTCTAATGTTGGAAAAACTTTCGAAAGCTGTATCATATGGCCACCGATACTTGGCTCTTTTTCAACTAAAACCACCTCATGGCCACTATCTGCAACATCCAATGCAGCTTGTATTCCTGCTATGCCACCGCCAACAATCAATACTTTATCTGTAACAGGAGTCTTAAGCGAAGTTAAAGACTCATTTAATTTAACTTTCCCAATTGTGCTTTTGATGATGCGAATTGCTTTAGCAGTTGCCTTTTTTTTATCAGGATGAACCCATGAACATTGCTCTCTTATATTTGCGATTTCACACCTGTAGGGGTTCAATCCAGCTCTTGCAACAGCCTCACGAAAGGTCGACTCATGCATAGTAGGTGTACAACAAGCAACAATCACATCTGTTAATCCTTCTTCCTTTACAGCCCTCTCAATTTCTTTCTGGCCAGGGTCAGAGCAGAAGAACTCATAGTCTGTACAGTAAGACACATCGCCTGTTTTTTTAATCTCTTCTACAACTTTATCGATATCCACAGTCTCAGCGATATTGAAACCACAATGACAGACAAATACCCCAATCTTACTCTCCTTCTCCATGGAAATAACCCCTATCAAATGCTTTTTCGTTCAATTCACGGAATTTATCTGGAACTGTCTCTAGGACAGACTTTTTCATTGATTCATAACTTGCAACATCTGTCACCTTTGTAAAGTAACCTAGCATTACAATATTAGCAACAATTTTTTTGCCTAATTCTTCAGCAATTTTTGTAGCTGGTATAGAAAAGACATTTTTCTCCTTATCCCTACTATCTAACTCTACGAGATTATCTTCAATTATAAGGATACCATCCATCTTAAGGGAATCCCGATACTTGGCATAACCATCTTTTGACAGTGCGATTAAAATATCTGGTTTATTAACATAAGGATAGTCTATCCTACCCTCACTAATAACCACAGAAGCGGAGCATGCACTTCCTCTTGCTTCAGGACCGTAACTCTGCATTACGCTGGAACTTTTATCTTCATAAATTGCTGTAGCCTTACCCACGATTTTAGCAGATAGTATCACTCCTTGCCCGCCAAAGCCTGCTATTCTGATTCTAATCTGATCTTCCTTTGTCTTTCCCTTCATTTTCTCATAGCCTTGTCCATTATCTTCTTAATTGACTCAGTATAGGACTCTCTCTCAGCATCTACATCTATAAACTTACCAAGAACGATGTCTTCACCAGCTTTAATATCTGTTTCTGCAGGGTCCAAACCATGTTTTATGACTGTGTGCTCTTTGAAGAAGTCTGGCATATCTGTTGTACCCGGCATTTTATTTCTTCTTCCATAAACTGTAGGGCATGGCGACAATACCTCTATAAAACGGAAGCCTTTTTTACCCATTGCCTCTACTATTGAAGCGGTAAGACGTCTTACATTAATTGAAGTCCAACGTGCTACATAAACCGCACCGCTAGCTGCTGCTAACTTCACTAGATTAAATGGATGCTCAATGTTGCCGTAAGGCGCCGTAGTAGCTGTCGATCCAAGAGGGGTAGTTGGTCCCACTTGGCCACCAGTCATACCATAGATATAATTGTTAGAGCAAATAACAAGCATGTCCATATTACGACGTGCAGCATGAATGAAATGATTCCCACCAATGGCAAACAAATCACCATCGCCACTTATCACCGTGACATCTAATTTTGGATTTGCAAGTTTAAGACCAGTAGCAAAGGGTATCGGTCTGCCATGGGTTGTATGGAACGAATCCATTTTCAAATAGCCAGATATTCTGCCCACACAACCAATTCCACATACCATTGCCTGTTTCTTGATGTCTGCTTCTGCCTCAATCAGAGCATTGACATAAGCTGTGACAATTTCGCCGGCGCCACATCCAGGGCACCAGATATGAGGGAGTCTATCTTCGCGGAGATACTTATCGATTGGATGTGATTCCGCAACATGCTCAGGCATACTGAATTCCTCCTTTTACTGTTTTTTCGCCAGCTGCTTTCTCAATAACATTCAGTATTTCTTCAGGGGAATGAAGCTCTCCACCCATTTTCGGCACACTGTAGACATTTGCATTGCCCGCAGCACAACGATCAACTTCTAACACCACCTGACCATAATTTATCTCAGGAACTACAAATGACTTTGCCTGTAAAGCAAGTTTTCGTACCTGTTTCTCTGGAAACGGCCAAACGGTAAACAATCTAAGCATGCCTGCCTTAATCCCTTCATCTCTTGCTAATGCAACAGCTCTTTTTGCACTTCGCGAAGGAGTGCCATACGCTACAACAATTACCTCAGCATCATTGACATTCTCTCCTTCTATCTGAATAATATCCTCAGTGTTAAACCTAATTTTATCACATAGCCTCCTAACTAACGAGTCTTGGCATTCAGCTGAGAGGTCTGGATATCCCTTCTCATTGTGTGTTAAACCAGTGGTACATATGTTGTATCCTTCACCAGCAATTGCCATTGGAGGGACCATGTCCTTCCCAGCTTTATATGGTAAATATTTTTCTTTTTTTCCGGTTGGTTTTTTACGATCGACAAGTTTGATGTCTTTCTTTTTTGGTATTACTACTTTTTCACTCATGTGAGAAGTACATTCATCCATAAGAACTATGGTTGGAACTCTATACTTCTCAGATAGATTAAAAGCCTGAGGCATAATGTTAAAGCACTCCTGTGGGGAGTTTGGTGCCAAAGCTATTATCTCATAATCTCCATGAGAGCCCCATCTAGCTTGCATTACATCACCTTGGCCTACAGTTGTTGGCAGACCGGTAGAAGGGCTTCCACGTTGGACATCAACTATCACACAGGGAACTTCCATCATTGCCCCCAATCCAATGTTTTCTTGCATCAAGCTAAAACCTGGCCCAGAAGTAACAGTCATGCTTTTTGAGCCAGCCCATGAGGCACCAAGTATCGCAGCCATTGAAGCAAGTTCATCTTCCATTTGAATGAACACACCTCCGGCCTGTGGAAATCGACGCGATATTCTTTCAGCTATCTCGGAGGAAGGCGTAATTGGATAACCTGCAAAAAACCGGCATCCTGCAGCAATTGCCCCCTCTGCAATGGCAGTATTGCCAGTTAGATAATGCGTACCGGTAAGGACATCCTTAACTATTTTTCATCCCTCCTTTCCTTTTTCTCTTCTTTAACACAGTAAATAGCAAACTCAGGGCAAATTAGCTCGCAAAATCCACAGCCAACACAAAGATCATCATCTTTTAACTTTGGTAGATGATATCCCTTTGCATTAA
>CAYLOF010000038.1:0-10012 GCA_964385215.1 uncultured Thermoplasmatales archaeon | reverse complement strand
TTGTATGAACCAGATACAACAAAATCCTTTATAGAGGCAGAAATTTCTGATGTATTTCTGGTAATTGGTACCACAGGTGAAATTATGCCTGCCTCTCAGATTCCTATTGTAGCGAAAAATAATGGTGCAACAATCATTGAAATAAATGTTAGGAAGTCAAATTATACGGACGATATCACGGACATTTTTCTAAACGGGAAGGCAACAGAAGTAATCGACGAATTAGTAAAAGCATTACAGGCTTAAATAACCTGTAAATAAATCTCCTAGATTCTGGAAACCTGAAATCTCAGAGAAGAGGAAGCATCCATAAAAATAGTAATGGCAAGCGGAAAAATAGGTACAGGTAAAACCGCCATCATTGAACCTTGATCAGTTATCTCACTGAAAAAGAACAGCAAATCCAAATTCACCGAATTCAAAACATAGTGATTCCAGCTATTTAAACTGTTTTTTACATGTCTCAATATGAGATTGCTTTCAGAAACACCTGCACTTTTTTTGGTGACAAAAATTAGTATCACCCGAAATCTTTTTAGAGCATACGCCATTTACATTTTTCACAAGGTTTTTTTCTCCTGTCGCACCTTTATAGGACACACCCTATGCGGTGTGCCGCGTGCGACAAAAAAGAGCGTTTAGTTAGATAGCTAAGAATAGAACGGCTTTTCATCTACGGGTCGTTCAGACCGCGTAGTATCCCCACAGCCGTAAAATAAAAACCTTTGTTACGCTTCACCAAAATCCGGCATTATGCTTGGATTTCAGATTCCCCACCTAACGTCGCACAAAATAGAATTAAAAAAAATTAAGAGGAGGACAGAAATATGATTGAATTAAAGAACCCGTTTATATTTGCTCCTATAAAATTAGGATATAGCAACAAAGATGGATATGTTAACGACAGGCACATTGCTTTTTATGCTGAAAGAACCCGTTATTTAGGTGCGGTTACTATTGAACCATTATACCTAGATAAAGGATTGCGGGAAATCCCTACGCAATTGGGAATCGATGATGATAACAAAATAGAGGGATTACAAAAACTAGTTGAGGTTATTCATAAATCAGGGGCAAAAGCCATTGCTCATCTTAATCACCCTGGTAGAATGGCAAATCCTAAAATTCCTGGCAACTATTTTTTGTCATCCGCAGATAAAGCTTGTGAGGCGGGAGGTGCTGTTCCAAAACAAATGAATAAAGATGATATTCAGCACGCAATAAATTTATTTTCCGATGCTGCAAAACGATCAGAAAAAGCAGGCTTTGATATTATCGAGATTCAATTTGGACATGGTTATCTTCCTGCTCAGTTTATTTCACCAAAAGTAAACAACAGAACTGATGAATATGGTGGAAGTTTTGAAAACAGAATAAAATTTCCTCTTCAAGTATTGGATGCCATACACTCTGCAACTGATTTACCCACTATAGCTAGAATCAGTGGCGATGAAATGATACCTGATGGGATCAAGCTAGAGGAAATGATTAAATTTTCTAAAATTTTGAAAGAAAAATCCATTGAAGCTATTCATGTTTCAGCTGGAACAGTTTGTAATACTCCCCCATGGTATTTCCAACACATGTTTGTACCAAAAGGAAAAACTTGGGAATTTGCCCAAAAAATCAAACAAGAAGTAGGCATCCCTACAATATACGTGGGACAAATCAATACAGAAGACGATATAAAAAACCTTATAGACAATTTCAAAGCTGATTATATTGCAATCGGGAGAGCGCTTGTTGCAGATCCTGAGTTTGTTGGAAAATACAATAAACAAATAAGTGGAAACATACGTCCCTGCCTTGCATGTGCAGAGGGTTGTCTTGGTGGCGTGAAATCGGGACAAGGTCTTCAATGTCTTGTGAATCCAGAAGTAGGCCAGGAAATCAACGTTTTTGAAACTACAAAACAACCTAAACGATATGCTATTGTTGGAGGCGGTTTAACAGGAATGGAAGCTGCAATAACCTTGAGAAGGAGGGGGCATAGTGTTGATCTTTATGAAAAAGAGAGGCTTGGGGGGCAATTCAACTTGGCTCCCTTAACTCCAAATAAGAAATCAATGGCACGGTTAGTCCCATACTTCGTTGAAGAATTAAGAGACAAAGGTGTAAATATAATTTTTAAGGAGGCTGCAAAGTCAGATATCATATCCAAATATGATGGTGTTATATTGGCAACAGGCTCCAGACCTTCCGTACCACAAATAGCAGGATTGGATGAATTTGATTGGGCAGATATTTTGCTGGAAGAAAATTTACCAGAGAATAAAAAAGTACTTATTATCGGTGGAGGGTTAATCGGCGTTGATATTGCAACTGCTTTGATACCAAGAGGCAATGAGGTAATTATTGTTAAACGATCAACGGACTTTGGTGAAGACATGGAAATGATTTCAAAGGCACTCTCTCTTAAGATGATGAATGAGAAAGGAACTGTTTTTAGGGACCATACTAATATTAAAAAAATAGAAGGAAAAACTGTTTTTGCAGAGAGAAACGGAGAGAATATTAAATTCATTGATATAGATAAGATAGTGGTTTCTACCGGTATGAAAAGTTATAACCCTCTTGAGGCTGATTTAAAAAACAAGATGCCAGTTTATGTAGTTGGTGATGCTAAAAAGATAGGCAACGCTCAAGATGCGATTAGAGATGCCTATGATACAGCAAAAAAATTGTAGCCAAATTTAGTAAATCAAAGTTGAAAGATAGTTCTTATTTGTATAGCAGAGTGTATCTGGCTCCGCTATGCTTCGCAGGACTTCAGATATAACCAAAACATTAAACGAAATGAATACCTTTGTCTCCGAGTAAAGAAGGCATAAAAATGTTGAAAATTGGATTAATAGTTAACCCAATAAGTGGAATGGGTGGGAGCGTAGGACTAAAAGGTACTGATGGAGATGCATATAAAAAAGCCGTAGAATTAGGTGCAAAGCCGGTGGCACCACAGAGAATTGAGTCAACTCTTTCTCTAATAAAGAGAAATGACATCTATCTTTTGGTTGCACCAGGAAGCATGGGTGAAAATTACATTAAGAAGTTAAACTTCAGGTACGAGGTAGTTGGAAAGATAGATGAGAATACAAGTGCTGAAGATGTTAAAAGAATTGCTAGGAAGATGATGGAGAGGGCGATAGAACTTCTTGTTTTTGTTGGTGGAGATGGTACTGCAAGAGATATATGCAATGCAATCGGGACTAGCATTCCTGTTGTTGCAATACCTTCAGGTGTTAAAATGTTCAGTTCTGTATTTGCACTATCTCCATATGCCGCAGCAGAGATGATTAATTCTTACACAGACGAGTTTATGGAGGGAGAAGTTCTCGATATCGACGAAGATGCATTTAGAGATAACAAACTATCTGCAAGATTATATGGATATCTAAAAGTCCCAAAAACAAAATTACTTCTTCAAAGAGGTAAAGAACCATCTGCTACAGGTAAATCGGAAACAGAAAATAAGGAGGAGATTGCTAAGTATATTGTTGAAAACATGGAAAAAGATACACTCTATATTTTGGGCCCAGGAACAACAGTAAAAGGCATAACTGACAAACTTAATGTTGAGAAAACCCTACTTGGTGTAGACTCAGTTTATAACAAGGAGTTGGTAGGGGAGGATTTAAATGAAAAAGGATTGATAGGATCTATAAAGAAATATAAAAAAGTAAAAATTGTTGTAACCCCTATTGGAGGGAACGGCTTTATTTTTGGTAGAGGCAGCAAACAAATTACCCCTAACGTATTAAAGTTGGTCGGAGAAGGTAACATAATTATAGTTTCAACTGCAGGTAAAACTTCAAAGTTGGAGTGTCTAAGAGTAGATACAGGAGATACAGAGATAGATAGAATGTTAAGAAAATCTGTGAAGGTAATCACAGGATATAATGAAGAAACAGTAATAGAGATAAAATGATGATCAACTTAAATATGAATGAGAATCCATACCCTCCACCTGAAAATATCCTTAAAGCGGCAAAGCGGGGATTCAATAACATAAATAGATACTCAAAATTGGAATCTTCTAACAGCCTAAAGGAGCTAATAGCATCATATAATAATATACCCAAAGAGAGGATAATTCTAAGCCCTGGTTCTGAGTTTCTTTTAAGAGAAACTATCAATATATTTTCAAAAGATAGAAAAATTATTATGATCAACCCCACATTTTTTCCAGCTTTAAGGCATGCCGTTAAAAGTGCTAAAAAAATCATAAAATATAAACTCCCTCCGCCTGAGTTTAAATTGAACCAAAAAATGATTTTAGGTGAACTCTACGAGCCAACACTTATAATCATTGACAATCCTAATAATCCAACTGGGAAAATGCTTTTAGACAAAAGTTTTGTGGAGAAAATAGTTCAAAACAGAAATGTACTGCTTTTAGTGGATGAAGCATATTATGAATTCGCAAAATATACATTTATAGATCTGGTTGAAAAATACCCAAACCTTGCAATTGCAAGGACAATGGACAAAGCATTTTCGCTAGCAGGACTCAGGCTCGGATATTTTATAGCAGGAGAGTACTTTACAAGAGAATTATCCGATTTCCCAAAATTATTACCCACTCCAACAACATTTGCAGCAATTGAAGCTTTAAAAAATCACGAGTATGTGAGCAGGAACATTAAAAAAATTATAGAGGAACGAAAAAGAGTAGAAGATGAATTAAAAAAATTAGGAATTGAAGTTTTCCCTGGAGAAGCAAATTTTATTCTAATTAGATGTAAGACACCAAACCTTGCAGAAAAACTGATAGGCAAGGGAATAATGATAAAGGATCTATCTGACGATTGGTTAAATGGTTTTTATAGAATTTCAATAGGTCTTCCTAAGGAAAACGATACATTTTTGTTGGAAATAGGTAATATTAAAACTAATTATGATCCATCCATATATTGAAAATACGATGTTAATGGTGGCAGTGGGCACTCTGCGATGCTTTGCATCTTCTATGTCCATATTATAGACTGCTTGGATTTGATTTCTGCCCTTTGCAATATTGCCCTTCGGGTTGTATAATTCTCGTTAGGCGAAAATGGTGAGATAATGAAGGAAGCTTTAATACAAATGCAGGAGATACAATGATTCGGATGATTGTTTCAATCTTGATTCTTTTGACGGTCCTTTTTACATTGATAATATATTTGATGATTCGTTTTAAAATGGGAAAACGGAAGGCAGAGTTGCAATGGCAACAGCTGACTGTCCAGAAGATAAGGAATTTAGGAACAACAAAATCTCTCGAAATACTTCCACTTATTGACTGGTATACGAGTCGTAAAGATCTAAAAGGTGAAGCTGGTGTTTCCTACCTGATCAAGACTGATAATAATTCAATTTTATTCGATGTTGGATATAACATGGAACAGAGCGACCCATCGCCTTTGTTACATAATATGAAACAATTAGGGATAACCATAGATGATTTCGAGGCTATTGTGATTTCACACAATCATCTTGACCATGTAGGAGGGATGAAACGGCAAAGGCAGAGGTCATTTTCTTTGACAAATCATCAAATTGATTTGGGAAAGAAGTTAGTCTACACTCCTATACCTATGACCTATCCAGGTCTTGACCCCCTCTGTACGGAAAAACCAACCGTTATTGCAAAAGGGGTTACAACTATTGGTATAATACCAAACCAAGATTTCTTCTTGGGCTGGATAGCAGAACAAGCATTGGCAGTTAATGTTAAGGGAAAGGGAATCGTGCTTGTAGTAGGGTGTGGTCATCAAACCTTACCAAAAATTGTAAAGCGCGCTGAAGCCTTGTTTGAAGAACCGATTTACGGTATTGTTGGAGGTCTGCATTATCCAGTTAATGATTCAAGAGTTAAAGTAATGGGAATTAGGATGCAGAAATACTTGGGAACATGTAGACTTCCTTGGAGACCAATTAAAAAGGACGTGGTTCAAGAAAACATTGATTTCTTAAAGAAGCAGAATCCCAGTGTTGTGGGACTCTCAGCACATGACCGTTGTGATGCCAGTATTGCAGCGTTTCGTAATGCCTTTCCAACTGTTTATAAAGAGATTAAGGTAGGGAAGAGAATAGTTGTTAGTAATGATGAATAGTATCTGTATTAACTAACAACAGATGAAAGACTTCGTTTCATTACCTCCAAATTTTTTTGCTCTGCTCAGGATTTCTTTTAGCCATATGTAGTGTAGGAAATTCCAAATCCCATCTTTGGGAAACATAATGTATTTAAACTCTAATCACTACTCGCCTGGAATGAGGTAAAGGTATGAAAAAGATAAAATTAAATCAAGGTTGGTGGAACGAGTTGCTACCAGAAGGGTTATCTTATCCTACTTCAACACTAATTAGTGGACCGGGTGGTTCTGGAAAGCCATTGGTAGGATTTTCGGTGGTTTACTCATGGCTAAAGGAGGGTGGCAGTCTGATATTTATTCTCACTAGTACAGGGAAGGATTTTGTGGAAAAGGCCATGAAGGAAATATACAATATAAAAATTGAGGATTATAAGGAAAACCTGGTATTTATTGAGTTTGATCCTTCTATAGATCCTTCAATTAGCTCTATAGAAAAATCAGTGGAGAAACCGATTAAAGCAAACTTAGTAAATCCAGAAGTTTGGGACGAAGCAATCAAAATAGCAAGTAGCCAGATAAAGCAAAAAACCGAACTGGGAACGTTGGTTTTTGCATCTGCTCTAAATCTACCTTTGTTTTCTAGGACGTATGGAGAAAGCATATTGAAAAAGTTAAGAGAAATCATTAAGGAAGACAAAACCAAAACTTATCTTTTCACAGTTAGTACATCAGCATATAAAGAAAAAATTAGAACACTTGAAGACGCTGTGGATAATCTACTGTTTACTAGAAATGAAAAACCCATGAAATTGCTACTCAGGATTACTAGAATGAAAGATGTGAGTTTTTCTAAAATGGAGATAAAAGTGCCTTTAAAAATGGAAGACCTTCTCACAATCAAAAGCCTGGCTGAGGAAAGTAGAACAGATTTGATTCCCATAATCTCAAAAATATAGAATTTGATTAGGAACGTTTAAAAGAAAAAGTCGGATATGACGAAAGGCTGTCCTACACATTGCACCCAGCACAAAACAGAGATAAAAAAGATATATCCAGAAAAATGCATTGATGGTGGAGCAGGACGAGCAATTGAAATATAAAATGTTAGTTCAGTTGTCTAAAATTAATTGTGATGGTACTGGTAAGCAAGGGGAATAATCAATGAAGGAATATTATTACTGTCCAATTTGCGGATCGCATCTCACAAAGCAGATTATTGAAGGAAAGCAAAGGAAATATTGCCATAAATGTGGTTTTGTCCGTTATGAAAATCCTTTGCCGGTAGCATTGGCAATTGCTGTAAGAGATAAAAAATTTCTGATGATCAAGAGAGGGATAGAACCGAAAAAAGGGAGTTGGGCTCCTCCATCTGGCTTCATTGAGAGTGGGGAAACCTCAGAAGAGGCTTGTTTAAGGGAACTGGCAGAGGAAACGGGGCTTTCAGGAAAAATAAAACGTCTGGCAGAGGTAAAAAGATTTGAAGACGAAGAGATTTATGGAGATATGTTAGTAGTGGTATATCTGGTTGAAGTGGAAAAAGGGAGCCCGGTTGCTGGGGATGAAGTGGAGCAGGTAAGCTTTTTCGAAATAGATCAACTGCCTAGTTACTATGTGCACCGTTTTAGAAAGACAATTGAAGGTATTAGAAATGAATGGAAGGAGGAAGTGGAATGGGTATATGACTAAAGACGAAGAGATTATGTCAATTGAGGTAGGGAGTGAGTTAGACATCAGAGTAGCTAATGAGTTTATGAACGGAGTTCTAAAGAACTATTCAAAGGATATATCTGCCGCTTGGCAAGTAGTAAAAAAATTGGAAGAACTGGACTGGAGAGTTGACATTATGACCTCTAAGGAAAGAAAAAGTGTGTGTGCACTAAAGATGGTAAATGGTGCTCCTCACACTCTACATGTCAAGTTTGGCCATCACATGGACTTTAGCAGCGTCCCCGAAGGAATTTGTAAAGTATCGCTGCTAACTTTGGTTATAGATAGAAACGGATGGTAAAAAGAAGGCTGTACTATTGGGCATATGTGAAGATTATTATGAATGACGACCGTATAAATGATTTCTGACTCAATGTAAAGTTGAACTGGAGGAATAAATTTGCTTCGTGTAATTGGAATTGGCGGATACAAAAAAAGTGGAAAAACTATTTTGATTGAAAAATTAATTAGAGAACTAAAGAAACGCAAATATGAAGTAGGTACAATAAAACATATTCCTAAAAAAGGGTTTACTTTAGATGATGCTAAAACTGATACAGGGAGACATGCAAAAGCTGGTGCGAAGACGATTATTGCTATTAGTCCAGAAGAAATTGTGACTATAAAAAAAGAAAAGATTGATATGGAAAAAGACAAAGCAGGACAATACCCAACACTTAGTAAAATTTTGCTTGGCTTACGTGATTTAGATTTTGTTATTTTAGAGGGATTTAAAGAAGCTGAAAATTTAGCAAAGATAATGATTGCAAGAAATAATACAGAAGCTAAAGAACTTGATGATATATTTACAATAGGATTTATTGGAGAAGGAGTTAAAGGAAAACCTTTGTTTGGAAAAGAGGAAATAGGAGGCATTACTGATTTAATTGAGAAAAGAGCAATTCCTCCAGTGGCAGGTATTAACGATGGTGATTGTGGGCATGGCACATGCAGAGGTTTTGCTATATCAGCGATTCGTGGAAAAGCACCAAAAGATGGATGTGTGTCACTTTTTAGTAGAGTAACCCTTACAGTTGACGGGGGAAAAGTACCATTAAAATTATTCTTGCAGGACCTTGTAGCAAATATTTTAAAAGGAGTGGTCTCTTCGCTAAAAGGAGGCGAAGGAGGAGAAGTTGTAATCAAAATGAATAAGCATGAAAAATAGTCTATACAACGGCCATATAAAATCAGCATAGGAATAATAAAAGTGAGATAACGCTAACGATTTCAGTGGGGTTCAAACTCCGTGATTGCTTTACAATATTGCCCCATATCGCCCATTTATTTTAGACTCATATTCTGGAAAATACTTTCCTATGATTCTCAGGTTAAACTCAGGAAGTATGGATTCTTTAGATTCTCTTTCAAGCAAAAATTTAAAAGATTTTTTAATAAGTTCTTCTTTGGTTGTTTTTCCATCGGTTAATTTTTGATAATATGCGTCATCTAGATTTACTGTATGCTTCGATCTGTCATTTCCTTCTTCTATGATTACAATATATTCATCATCATTTTTCTTTTCGACTTCAATCATTCTAAACCTCCTTTTGCTACCTTTGCATTAGGTTTAGTAATAATTTTTATTATGCTATAATTTCTCATCTTCAATAACCTCCGCCAATGCTTTTTTAATTTTGCCTTTCTTGAAAAAAAGTTTCACCCCTCTTTCTTCCAATCTCTTTATACCTTTTTTACCTATTGTATGGGAAATAATAACATTACAATCACTAATTAATTCATATACATCTAATGTTTTCAAATGCTGCATAGTGCGTTCATATGGATTATTTCTCTTTTCAACAAATCTAACTTTTTTACCAATGACTTCGTAAATATACATTCCTTTTGCCATACCCAGCATTTTCGGAAAAATGTCTATTCCATCATTTGTTGGAACCGCAATTTTGGTATGCATTTCTCTGCTTTCGTTCATTTCTTGTGCTCCTCAAAAATATGATGAAATTATTAAAAATAATTTTTCAAACATTTATTCTACATTGATCTCTTTAAAGATTCTTGCTAGAGATTTTCCAGGAGCCTTGATATCCAAATCCAAAAAATAACCAAACGGTGTTTGATATGCTTCGTAACTTGATTTCTCAATTCTTTCCTCTGCGTTGTCTAGAAGTTTTTTCGCAAAATTAATGGAAGATTTGCTTGCTGACAGATGGGCAAAGGAATGCAGTAATATTTTATTTGTGTCGTTCTTCCCTGCGGCCCATTTTAAA
>CAYLOF010000037.1:8139-10051 GCA_964385215.1 uncultured Thermoplasmatales archaeon | reverse complement strand
TTTCTACTTCTTCTTAAGGTATGGTAAACCCGTTCTCTTGTTTACACCAACAACCATGTTATCGGGCTTATCACATGGGCTACCACTCTTTGGTGTTCTCTTGCTGAAGAAATAGATTGTCTGAGTTCTTCCACCCTTGAGATTTACGTCTCTACTATACAATGTCCATCCTTCATATTCAAAAGCCATACTATCTTCACCTCTAGAAGCGAAATGTGCAATCTTACATTTAAGTCTTTCCTTATTATCCAGAGATATTCCTGCAATTTCGTAACATCCGCTGATTTAAAAAGAATTATCTCAAGATTTCAACCTCATTGAATTGGAATTTATCAGGAAAAACATTATGTTACGATTTCAGAGGAATATCATTAGAAGACATATGATTTTTAGTTGATTTTCTCCAGTTCAACATGAAAAGTTACAATGAAATTAACGAGATAATACTCATCTAATGGATAATAACTTCTACTTTCTTTGAAAAATATTTTTCAGTTTCCTGGAAAAGCAAGGTATCATACAGTCTTATTAATTCTTTCACTGCAGGGTTTTCTTCATTTAATTTAAATAACTTTGCTCTGCCTATTTCTCTTGTTGGAACAACGATTTTTAATCTTAATAACCGATCCCAAATTCTATGTAGCGTTGTCCATCCAATGTTTGCATTTTCTGTTATATCTGTTAGTGAATAATCTAATCCTCTTCCCTCTATTAGGAAATCAATTACCCTAATTACAGGGGAATCTCCCAATGCTTCTCTGAATACAGTTGTTTCTTTCATTCTACTGTAATATTATGTCATCTCTCCTATTTAAAACCTTCTAATTTGGTATATTAATATGCCACAATATTAGATAAACCTTATATGTTTCTAAGATTTAAGCCTTAGGGATAATGGAAAAAAGAGCAATTCAAGAGAAAATTCTAAGAAAAATGATGTCCATAAAACCTCCAAAATGGGGGAATTCCCATACTGAAGAAACAAATTTAGTAAAAGGCTTACCATCACATCTTAGAGGGACAAAAATCGTCGAAAAAGCAATCAAGGAGTTATACCAAAGAGATTTTCTCCTTAAATCAAAAAAAACGGGCGAATGGCACGTTTCTTTAAATCCTCAAAAGAGAAAGGAGATATACAGATTCTTAGGATTGCCGCCAAAATGACAATAGCAATTACAACTTTAACAATTATCATAAAATAACTAATTGTCCTCCTGTTCAACAGTGATACTTCTAGTTAACCCACAAGATATTCCTGCAATTTCGTAACATTCGCTGATTTAAAAAGAATTGTCTCAAGATTTCAACCTCATTGAATTACTTGGAATTTATCAGGAAAAACATTATGTTACGATTTCAGAGGAATATCTTATCCAGTATTAGTCTCTAATACCTTTCTCACTTATGGTAAAAACAGCCTCACCTTCTGGAAGATGCGGTGAATCAATAAGTCTCGCTATTCTTTTTGGACCTTTGCTTTTACGCAAATAAATCCTAAAGGTAGCAGTGTGACCAACGATATGCCCCCCTATAGGGCGCGTAGGATCCCCAAAGAAAGCATCCGGTTTGGATGAAACTTGATTTGTAACACAGACAACACCGTTGTTAAGGTCGCCCCACCTCAAAAGGTCATGCATATGTTTGTTAAGTTTCTGCTGTCTATCTGCCAATGCACCTCTTCCAACATATTCAGCACGAAAATGAGCAGTAAGTGAATCGACAACAAGTAAACCAGTGGGTACCTCCTTAGATAATTCTTTGACTTTCTCCACAAGAAGCATCTGATGGCTTGAATTATATGCACGTGCAACATGAATATTTTCAAGAACATTATCTGAATCCAGCTCCAATGCCTCGGCCATCTGTACTATGCGCTCAGGTCTAAAAGTGTTTTCAGTATCTATAAAAAATG
>CAYLOF010000037.1:5786-8039 GCA_964385215.1 uncultured Thermoplasmatales archaeon | reverse complement strand
GCCATCTGTACTATGCGCTCAGGTCTAAAAGTGTTTTCAGTATCTATAAAAAATGCCTGTTTGTTTAATCCACCCAAATCCGTAGGTAGTTGAACTGCGACACACAACTGATGGGCAATTTGTGTTTTAGAAGAACCAAATTCTCCAAAAAGCTCTACTATCGACTGTGTTTCAAAACCGCCGCCCAAAAGTTCATCAAGCGTCTTAGAACATGTAGTTATGCGGCCCACTTTTGCCCTTTTTTCGAGAAGAGCAGTCCCAGTTTCAAATTTGCCAACATCCGCCTGTTTTCTTGCTTTTTGAATGATTTTTGCACCGGTTGTCTCCCCAATCTCAGCCGCATCTGATAGCTCCTTAGGTGACGATACAGCTATACTCATAATATCGCTATATCCTGCATCCCTCAGCTTTTCTGCGGTGGCAGGACCCACACCCGGCAAATCATCAATCTTCTCACTATCGTCTTTCCCCATGAAAACTCCCTTAGAGTAACGTAATTGATAAGGCATTTATAAAACTGTGGTAGAGGCTATTTAAAGTATTAATTGGCTTTATCTCAAAAGGCCTTCACTTTACCCATTGAAATTCTTATCCGATAAATAGGATAGATAGATGATTATATCCCAAAAATAATCAGCCAGAAAACAACATTGACAAATAACGCAAATAAAGCCAGTAGGAATCCATTGATCCACCCAAGTTTAAGTAAGTATTTTGCTACAAGTACATAGGACATAAAAATAGTGAACAGTGCCAATAATAATCCTATAATCTGCGTTCCAAAAATCAATTCAGAACTCAAGCCAACCAGGCTAATAACCAGTAATGAAGTAAGGAAAACTTTCTTTGAAAAAACAAATATATCTTCATTTGTTATCCATCCAAAATAATGCAACAGATATATTCCACCATATACTATGAATATGTTTATACAAAAATCGATCGAAAAGACTAGCATAATCCAAACAACATTTAGACTGCTAGCATTTTCTAAACCTATAGAAACTGACTCTGAATTTGGATAAACAGGAATTGGATTTCCAATGGCCATAATTGTAAAAATAGCTTGGAAAAGCGTGATAAATGCCAAAATAGAAACATATCGAAAACTATGATTCATATAACAATCATAAGCTGATACCATATATAAAACTGGGCAACCTTGAAAAAGATTTTTACCCAACTGATGGGAGAATTATTCTATGCTAAAAATTGATCACTTGTCATAATCTCAGTTCACTGCTCAAGTGTGGCATGACGCTTTCGCATGGTTTCTTCAGTCTCTTGCTTGCTATCCAAAAGATCTGCGACAATACCATCCAATAAAATCCATACACTTGCCTCAAAAAGAGTTCCTAGTGGAGCATATCGCTTCCTTTCAGAATCCTTGCAACTTGCAGAGATAAATAATGTTACGTCTGCATATTTTGCTATCCCTGATTTTTTCTTCCCAGTGATAGAAATTAAACTAGCTCCAAGGTTATGAGCAATCTCGGCAGTCATCACAGCAGGAATTGTTTCACCAGAACCCGATACAATCACTACAAGATCTCCCTTCTGCACCGGAACAGTAATAGTTTCGCCGATGACAAAGGCCTGAAAACCAAGATGAACAAGTCTTATTGCAAATGCCTTTGCCACAAGTCCAGACCTGCCTGCGCCATAGACAAATATGTGATTAGAACTAAAAAATAAATCCTTTATCGCATCAAAATCGTTCTGAGACACATGATCTAAAATATCATTTACCTTACGCTGGATATATTTAATCGATTCGTTGAAGATAGCTTTTTTGGCCATAAAATCCCCCAGGGACCATGATAATTAACTCTTTTTCCATTTCTTCTTTTCAATATCGCGGTAATCGGCCTCTTCTCCACCAGTTCTTTTCATAATGGCCTTCTCAACCTGCAATCGCATATAAACTGCATCGTGCTCCAAAAGAGGTGATTCCGAAATTAAAGTCACGTTGTAATTGTTTTCAAGAATGGCATCAATCAAAGGAGTGAGAGGCATATCTCCTTTCTTAATCGGAAGATGATATTGTTCACTACCGTTTTCATATAACACGCCAGTAACGTGGATGATGTACTGTTTTAATTTTAGTTTTTCCAACTTTTCAAAAATCTCTTCAAAATCCTCCTGTTTTTTGAGAGAGCCATTGCCCCTTGCATGAATATGGGCTACGTTTATAATCGGTACAACATTTTTTACATTACTGCAAACATCTATCACCTCATCCAAAGTTCCAAA
>CAYLOF010000037.1:0-5686 GCA_964385215.1 uncultured Thermoplasmatales archaeon | reverse complement strand
GTAGAATACTCCTTCATAAATTCCGCTTCTTCATCTTCCATGACATACAATCCGCGAACAAACTGTATCTCCATAGCATTCAAATCAAGAATCTCTTTTGTATAAACCAAACCATCTTTGTTTGTTCTGCCTTTACAAGAAAGAGGTATTCCTGCTTGTCCTATCCTTATCATAACTAGTATCTCCCACTAGAGCAGTCTGCCTTACTCTATTTATCCTATATAATAAACTTTTCGTCTTTCGATTGGAAAGAATTATGCCAGCTCCTCTAAACGACTCATAATGTTCCAAATAAGGGTTCTCCCATGCAGCGGTATATTGGGATCATTTGCTAATTCATCAAGTCGAGATGTAGCAGAGGCCACTCGAACATCCAAGGGATCCGAATTTCTTAGTAAAGCAGTCTTGATCTCTTCCGCCCCTCGCCTAATATTTCTTGGAATAGAACTATCCTCATTAAGCATATCTAGTCCATCACATACTTGCGCAATTATATCATCCGGCATGGCCAATCACTCTCCAGCAGTTTTCACCAGTGTAACATGGTTTAGGATAAAAATATTTGGTATGACCTATTCATCGACATATCGAACATTCAGAAGTTCAAATATTTTAGAAGCAATATGCTTTCCCACGCCATTAACCTCCTGAAGTTCCTCTTCAGATGCAATGGCAATTGCCCTAAGGCTCCCAAAATGATCAAGCAATCTTTTAGCAATGACAGATGAAACATTGGGAAAGCCTTCTACAACAAACTGCTGCCGTTCCTTGGTTGACATCGAGGTTTTTTCTCCACGTATGGCAACTGATTTCTTGTCTTTTCTTTGTTCTCTTTTGGCCATAACCTGCAGTAAATCGGCAGTTTCAATGCTGTCCTTAGTAGTAAGTATAGGAATGCCGAAATCTACAATTATTGACACAAAACTCCCAAAAATTGCATTGTGACTTATATTGCGCTTAGTTAAAATGCCTTCACCTTCTAAAATGAGAACTGGTCTTGAATAGGCATCTCTCAGCCTTGATATCTGCAAAAATAGCTTACCACTTATTAAAGAATTTAAAAAATCATCCACACTCTTTCGTTCAACACCTATGCGAGACGACAGAACGTAATCTCCCACATCCAATTGCTGCGGTTCAACGGACACTCCTTTGACTGCAAGGTTTCTTATCACTTGTGAGCGGTACTCTCGGTTGTCTACAATAATTTTTACCTGTGCATCTTTCTTTTGATAGTCCATTAATGTTTTCTGATCGGGAGTTTCCCTAATTCTTTTCTCATATATTGATTTACCCTCTGAGAATTTTTTACCGAGTTTGGAACGAAGCATTTCAAGCTCAGTTCTCATACGTTTCTCCCTTCTCTTTGATGCCCAATAATAACCCTCATCAGAAGTTCCTTTGGTAATGAGTATGATAACATTTCCTGTCATCTTACGTCCAGTTCGCCCTCGCCTCTGTATATTTCGTATTTCTGAAGGAATAGGTTCGTAAAATACCACCAGTTCAGTAGAAGGTATATCAAGCCCCTCTTCGGCTACAGATGTTGCTATCAGTACGTTGTATTCTCCTCCCTTAAATTTTTTTATGACTTCGGCCTGCTGTTTTTGCGTAAGACCTTTATCCTTATCCCTAGAAGCTTGCCCAATAAATCTTACAGGGAGAGCATTTTCAACATCCTCAAGTATTTTAACCACATAGGAGGACGTATCTCGGTAATGAGTAAATATAATAATTCTTGAATCTGGTTTTTCATCCAATTGATGCTTTACAATCTTTACAATTTCCTGTAATTTGGGGTGCTCTATATTAAGGGATTTAACATATGCAACAGCCTCTAGTATGTTATTATCGGCCATAATTGTCCTTGATGACTTACTGCTGCCCTTGGAATTAGCTTCCTTTCCAATTCTTTGAAAATAGTTTTTCAGGGCGTTTACACCCTGTGTCTGGAGAAGTTCTATGGCATAATGTATCTTTAAAGCCTCACTCTGAATAGATGCAGCTTTAAACAGCACTTTTGGAGGTTTTACTCTTGATCGGATTTCACCCTGTATCCTCTTCTGTGCATCCAAAAGTTTCGTTTTAGTTATGCTAGCAACCGATGATGAGTCAATTGCCCCTACATTTTTCAATATCTTCAAACGTTCGGAAAGAACCTTACGAAGTATCTGTATGGTATATGAAAAATCTCTTGGTAACGAAACCTCTTTCCAATTTATTTTCATTTCATGTACATATGGCCTGACATCCTGGTCATATTTTGTCCGGATCTCAATATGATTAATGTCAAGATTTTCGCAAACATCCATTATCTTTGAGACATCGCTTCCGGGAGATGCAGTCATGCCAAGTACATGTCCATTCTCCCTTTGTTTCCCATACATTTCTGAAATAAAAACGTAGGAATACTTGCCTACTGCATGATGTGCTTCATCAAAAACTATGAAAGATGTGTCCTTTAAGTCAAGTCTGTTGGATAAAAGATCATTTTCTATCACCTGTGGCGTAGAAACAATGATTTTGCTTTTGCTCCATAGCTCTTTTCGTTCTTTTGGAGAGATTTCTCCAGTAAAAAGCGCAATGGATTCTTTATCAATTGTCAAAAATTGTTTTAAGAACTGTGCATGCTGTATTACTAGAGGTTTTGTTGGGGCCAAAAACAATATTTTATCATTTTTGCTCTCATTTTTAAGTTTCTTTGCCATCAGTATCAATGCTATAACAGTTTTTCCAAGACCAGTGGGCAAAACAAGCAGTGTATTTTCTTGAGAGGATGAGTCAGCGATATTGATCTGATATTCTCTAAATTCAATACTGTTTGGCGTTATAAAGTCGTATTTAATATACACGGAAAAGTGAATGCAAATAATGCTTTTAGTATATTTGGGACGATGGTTGATTTATTCAAAACCATTATAATGCAGGTGGTGGATTTACACATGGTGAATCAGGATGCTTGAGATATTTGGAAGCTTGCCTTTATGGGCTATTATTCTTGTTGGTCTAATAGTTGTAGTTATTGCCTGGAAAATAATCAAATTTGCATTAAAAATCCTTCTGGTGTTGATAGTTTCCTTTGCCATTATGATGGGTCTAGATTTCCTGCATGTTTTTGAATGGATACAAGATATTTTGGCTGGCGTGCTCTAATTATCCCGTCTGTTAAACGAAACGAAAAAAATTTCTTTGTCTACCAATTCTAGCTTCCCAAAATTACTGTCCTTTTGATATCTATCTTTATCGTCAAGCATTATTAGCCTCGCCCCGATAACCCGATAAAAAATCCACTATATAACTCTTCTTATTTTGTTTAATTGAGTGGAAAATTAATGTATTGATTATTATAAAAACGCTAAATTTTAATATGATGCAGGGCATATATCAAAGTAATATGGCTTCACGTGAGGATTTTAAGTCTTTCATTCCAGCTAAAAAAGAAATTCCGGAGCTTACATTAAAAGCAGTTTTAGTGGGGATTTTTCTTGCTATTGTTCTAGGGGCGGCAAATGCATATCTTGGACTTTATGCCGGTATGACGGTTTCTGCAATCATCCCTGGCGCGGTGATGGCACTTGCTCTTCTCAAACCATTTAAGGGAACAATCCTAGAGATAAATCTTGCCACGATGGGTGCTGCTGCGGGAGAATGCATTGCTGCAGGGGTTATTTTTACAGTACCTGCATTAGTTTTGTTAGGTGCATGGACTGAGATAAATTACCTTGAAACAAGCATCATCTCACTTTTAGGAGGACTGCTTGGCGTTCTCTGGATGGTTCCACTCAGAAGGGCATTGGTTATCAAAACAGACCTTCCATTTCCAGAAGGTGTCGCTGTAGCAGCAGTTCTTACAACAACAGTAGGCGGGGAAACTGCAGGAGAAAAAAAGGAAGACGGAGGAGTTAGCAGTATATGGCTCGTTATAGGGGCAATTTCTGCTGGTTTGTATAAATTTGGCGAGCTATCTCTCAACATATTTAGAGGGACAATCGAACATATTGGAAGCATTGGAAAATTTGCAATTAGCGGAAGGAGTCACGATGGATGGATATATGGTGGCGTAACAACATCACCCGCTCTTCTCGGTGTTGGATGGATTATCGGCCCTCAGATTTCATCTTATGTTTTGGTAGGCGGGCTTATTGGCTGGGTCATCATAGCGCCGTTGGTAGCACTTGCAACAGGACTTCCTTCACCAACAACACCAGCCGAGATATCAAATGCTCTTGCCATGGGATATGGCAATCCAACAGTTGGCAATCAGATTTGGGGATTTTTTAAAATCTGGGGAGATCAGATACGATACATCGGTGTCGGAACAATGCTTATCGGAGGACTCTGGGCCATATGGTCCATACGAACCAATCTTGTAGACAGTGTAAAGGAAGCGGCGATTGGAATCAGAGGTGGGCAAACAAAAACAAAGAAACGGACATCCCAAGATCTTAGCTACAAACTTGTTTTTATTTTAATTGTTTTGATGACTATACCTATCTTCCTACTATATCTTTGGCTTTCAAGCATGGTTGGTATCTCTCTTTTAATGGCAGCCATTACCATAGCATTTGCATTTTTAGCAAGCGCCCTTGCAGGATATCTTACAGGTCTTGTTGGATCGTCAAACTGTCCAATATCGGGAGTTACCGTTACAGTACTTCTAATTGTAAGTCTTATCATGCTAGGGCTAGGGGTCACTGGGCCAGAAGGAATGGCTATTGTCATATTCATATCTGCAGTTATCTGTATTGGTGGTTCGATTTCTGGGGATCTGCTGCAATCTATGGCCTGCGGACAAATGATTGGCGCAACACCTAAAAAATTACAAATTTCCATGACACTCGGCGTCCTTGCAATATCTGGTGTGATTGGCCTTATAATAGCAGTTCTTCACGAGGCATTTACTATAGGAAGCAGACAGCTTCCAGCACCGCAGGCTTTTCTTATGAAAGGGATAGTACAAGGTGTACTGGGTGGAGAGATGCTTTGGCCATATGTGCTTGTTGGAATGGTGCTTGCACTTGTGTTAATACTTATTGACCTGCCTGTTTTACCTGTTGCAATTGGAATATACCTTCCATTCACATTGTCTGTACCAATCTTTGCAGGAGGAGCAATACGCTTTATGACTGACAGATTTCTAAAGAAGAGGTTTGGAAGTGCAGAGGAGGAAGAAATAAGTGACTGGGAGCTCGCAATCAAACAGACAGATGTAACACCTAAGGAAAAAGCAATTAGAACTGGGCTGTTATTTACAGCAGGGCTCGTAGCTGGAGAGGCACTAATGGGCGTTGTCATAGCGGTAATTATTGTGATGGGTATAAACTTGGCCGTATTTTCTGAAGCACCATGGTGGCCAGGGCTTCTTATATGGGGATACATTGCAGCGTTACTAGCATACATTCCAATACGGGAAATAATAAATAAAAAAACAACATAGCAAATGACATAGCATGTTGATAAGAGATATTGAAGATTCTGAATATTTTGAAGCTCTTGACAAAACGAGAATAAGCGAACTTTTGCATCCACAGAGAGAATCCAAAGATTTAAAATTACCTTATAGCCTAGCACATGCAATTGTAAAACCAGGTGAGAGATCACAACACCATAGGCTAAAAACTTCTTCTGAATTGTATTATATCTTGGAAGGAAATGGCATTATGTTTATCGACGATGATTCTGAGAA
>CAYLOF010000036.1:0-10077 GCA_964385215.1 uncultured Thermoplasmatales archaeon | reverse complement strand
TATGTGGACCAATCCATCCAGAAAATTCTCCATTTCCCCAATCAAACAGATAGTAGAGTTCATCTCCATCAGGATCAGTTGTTGATGCGGTATAAGTATGTTCTTCATTAATTTTACCAGACGTTGGACCTTCTGGAGCATCGGGTTTTACCGGTTTCATCGATTCTTTTGCAATGGCAAGTGTGGGATCTCCAAATGGCACTAATTCTGTTAGGGTTTTATAATCGCCACCATCTAGGTTGCCTGATATATAGTCGTTAATTGCATTGTTCCACATTTCACCAAATGTTATTGCACCATCATCATATGCTTCAAAAAGATTTAACATGAACCCTTCTACAAGGCCATACGTGATATATTTGCCACAATATATATATCCTAGGCCGGTTGCACCAAAGGATGCAATGCCTCCGCCATCTGGATTTGAAAGATAAGCCCATGCAAAACAGTTATCGTTTGCATTGAATTTACCAAGACTACATCCACCGCACATTACAATTGGTAGTTTATAACCATTATGTAAATCACTGATATCACTGTTCCGATACGAGCCTGTTGGTGTTGGAAGAGTCTGTCTATCTCCATTATGTGGGTATGTTGTCCATACCCATGGGGCTCCATGTCCTGACCAATCTATGAAACCGCAACCATTGTTGATACCATCATTGATGTTATCCACACCTGAAGGTAAAAAACCACTAAGTCTACCATTTGAATCCCAGATTTTGTTTGGAATAAATCCATCCATGACATCAAGAACAGCCTGGTTAAGATGTTCTCCTTCATCAATGTCTTCTTCCTCTGGATCATCGTTTTCATCTGGACATGTGTCTCCACCGATGACTACAATATTGTTGAACCAGTTTTTTGTATATGCATCGCCGTTTTCGTAGTGTATAATCTTGTTTACACATGTTGTCACTTCTGTATCGTCGGTGCAGGCAAGACGCCCAAGTTTTACATCGGGATAGAGGTCCATATCATCATTGTTACCATTCCATTTATATTCGGCAAACACGTCGTTTTCGTTTGAATCCCAACTGCAAAAATCAGAGGTGTCGTTATATATATCAGCATAGTATAAATCGCTTACAAAAGTTTCAGGTTCAGGGGGATCATCGGAGATAAAAATGTGTGTTGTTCTTGTTGGAAATTCATTGCTTCCACCAACTAAGAGTACATTAGTTGTGCCCCAGTTTTCTATTGCATTTTTTATGAAATATTTGATTTGTTCAGCATCGTCTCTCCCCTCTGCTGGGAAGTAAATGCCATTATATACTTCAATAAGAGTTACAAGTTTGGTTGAGATGTTCCTGCCATTTTTGTGGGCAACCAAAGTATTTAACGTGCTGCTGAATTTAGAAGGTGCTAGGATGACAAAATCATATTCATCGTCAAACGTCAGGGTTTGCCCATCTGATTCTTCATACTTTACATTAATCTCAAAATCACTTGCTACGTTAATCACATCTTCTAATGGATAATATTGTACCGGAAACACCTGTACCTTAACGAACATGCAACGCCCTTTGTCGCTTATGCCACAGCCAACATCATATTCAAACCAAGTGTTGGGATAAGGATCATTTCCGTATGAAACAACGATTTTCTCTGCCTGCACGATCTGTTGTCCTGCAAGAACTGGTTCTGGTGAAGGTATAATCTTTTTTGATACATGTTGCTGTTGTACGCTCGAAGGTATGCATTCAACATCCTTTATTTTTGTACCAAATGGAAATGTGAATGTATGAGTATATGAAGGCAGAAGAGGTTTATCTGTTTTTATAAGATATGAATTTGCTTCATCAATATCTATTATGACATATTGGTCATTCTCCTGTAACAATGGCTGTGAAAATGATATAGCCGCTGTTTCTTGTTCTGTACTTTCACTTTCTGGTATGGCAACTGCTCCAAGTCCACCTATGACTAAAATTCCTATTGCTACTATTGCTGATATTTTTTTCATATTGCTCACTTCTTCTTTATGGATATCCTCCTAACTGAAGACTAGGATCACCAAATAGTTGAGTTATTGTTGCTGTAAATGTTTCCCGTTGTCTCATAACATTGTCAGTGACATATTTGGCAATAGCACCACTATGCCCCTCACCTAACTTTTCGACGTGTTCCTGGCCGATAACATAGAAAAAATCATTGTCTATTTCTCCCTGAAGAGAGATTGGATCGTTGCCAGATGCAGGGCCCAATCCTGTTGCACCAATACTAGCAATTGCACCACCACCGGGTTTGACAACCATCGCCCAACAGAAACATACTGGAGTTGGAGTCCACGTCCAGTACCAATTATAATGTTCATTGCGACTTAGTAGAATTCTTAGGATGGAAACATTGAATAATGCATTATGGCAGCCACCAACCATAACCACTGGCAATTTATCTTTATTTGATAATTTTAAAAAATCATCCAACTGTATTCCTCCAACCCAATCATGATTTTCATACTCACCATCAGCATGAACAGTATTCCAAGAAGTAGGATTACCATGGCCTTCAAAGTCGATAAAACCTGCACCTTTTGAAAACTCATTTACAATATCTTCATTGTTGGGTATGGGACCCTCTCCGGTAAGATTGTTTGAGGCATAAACTCGCACTACTTCATCAACCCGGCCACTCATATTCTCAATTGCTCTATCAACTAAATATTCTCCATCGGGTTGCCCTTTCCACATAGCGAAGTTTTTTCCAGTAATGCCAATCATCTTTCGATACCATGGTTTTTCGTCTGGAGAACTTGACTCATAATTAATGATTTTATCCCTTATTATTTTCAACTCAAATTTATTCCGACAGGGAAGACGACCGACATAAATGTCTGGTACTAGATCAAGATCATCATTTTTACCTGCAAACATTGACCATTTTGCAAAAATACCATCTCCATTACTATCCCAATCCTCGAAGTCCCATGACTGGTTTTCCTCATCGTATCTATACAGATCGGAATAATAAAGATCGGAAATGCAACCTTTCTCATCACCTTCCCGAATATTTGTATACCTAACAGGTACATGCCATGCACTGCTACCATGGTTCTGGTCATCTTTATCTTTGTTATAAAGATATGATTTTAAGCCACCCGCAAGAAGAATATATGATGTGTCCCAATTTTCTTTTGCATCTTTTATGAAATATTTGATTTGCTCTGGTTTATCTCTCCCATCATATTCAGCATAAATTTCATCGGTTGTTTTAAGAATGGTTGATAAACCCATTGAATTCTTGTGAGTAACAAGAGGTTGTAGATCATCGACAAAAGTTTCAGGTGCAATTATTACTAAATCATAGGTGTCAACCGATGATTCAACTGACTTACCATCTGTTTTTTCATACTCTATGTGAATGTTAACCTCTGAAATATAGGATAAGAGGTTTTTTATGGGATTATATCTAACAGGGTGAACCTCTACAATAATAAACGTAGTTGGCGTACCATCAACATCCAACCCACATTTTATATAATAATCATACAAATTGGTTGGGTAGAACATATCTGTATTGTAAATTTCTTTATTTTCAATGAGTTGTGGTATGTTAGGTTCTTTTGACGAGATGATATTATAAATTGGTTGGAGTGTCGGTAGCACCTTTTTTGAGATTTTTTGATTTGTTGTTTGTGAAAACAAACACGTTATGCCTGTAATTTTCACTTCGTTTGATACTTTGAATACTTTTTGAAAAACAGGGAGTTGAGGATTTCCAGGGACATCAATATATTCTGTAGTCCCCTTACAATCAATATGCAAATACCCTTCCTCTTCCTCTAAAAAAATTGGTCCAAAAGTTGTTTCATAATCAACAGTCTCTTTTGTTTCAAACCGAGATTTTCCAGCCCCAATTGCTTGAAATCCACTTACTATTAATAGAATAGTAATGAACAATATTCCTATTTTTTTCATATTTTTCCCCCGATGCTCATATTTTTACTATGATAATATATTAGTAACTAATACAATATAAAACTTATTACCAAAAACTTGTACGAAAGAATAAAACACCTATTAAAAGAGCCGAAATGGACAAAATATTTGATATCGGAGTTTATACGTTCTATTGCTGATTCGCCCAATTTTATGGATATCCGCCAATCTTCAAACTTGGATCGCCGAGAAGTACCCATTCTTGAACAGTCTTTGCATCAATTGCATAGTCCCCTGCTGCTGGTGTTGACCAGTTTACTGGAAAATGATCCAGATATCTGTCAATGGCTGCTCCCCATATCTCGCCTAGAATATCTGAATAATCATTTCCATAGATATAGAAAAACTGCAAATCCATGAAATCGCCTGCTCCTTCCATCGAGTCTTTGTCCTCTTTGGACATCCCAAGGCCGGTGTTACTAATAGTGGCAATTGACCCACCGAAAGGCGTACTCGTCAACTTCCAAGCCCAACATTCAACCGGATATGTGCCATGAGATAATGACAGCTTGAAGTCATCTAATAAATTAAGTGGGGTGACGTCAAACTGAGCGTTATGGCAAGCACCAGCGACAACCACTGGCAGTTTATAGCCGTTAGATAGTCTCCACATATGCTGCAATTTTAACCCATAAATAAACTCTTCACTGTTATGAGGATGGGTGCCCCAAGCTAAAGGAGAAGCATGACCGTCAAAAAGCATAATACCGCATCCCCTGCTTATCGTCTTTATAACATCTTTTGGTCCAGTAAAAGAGCCATCTGACACCCAAAGTTTTTTAATATTAAACCCTGTCATGTTTTCGATTGCTTTTAATGTGTTTTCTTCACCTTCATAACCTGAGGTGTCAAAAGGGTATTGCCCCTCAGGGTATGTATCACCAGCGACAACCACAAATTTATTGAACCAATCCTGACCAAAAGTTTTTGTCTCATAATTTATTATTTTGTTTACCATAATTTGAACTTCAAAGCTGTTTCTGCATGCGAGTCTTCCAACATAAACATCTGGATGAAGATCGATGTTACTGTCTTCTGCACTGCTTCCAAGCCATTCACCATAGATTCCGTTATTATTTTTATCCCAACTGGAAAAATTGCCATTTTCATCATATATGTCAGCATAATACAGTTCTGAAATAAAGTAGGGCTCATCAAATCCACTGCCCACATCCGCATTGTGGCAATATCTAATGGGCATCTGTCTGAAATCGCCAACCAATAAAACATATTTGATTCCCCATTCATCCGTTGCTGTTTTGATGAAATATTTGATTTTCTCCTGTTTGTCACGTCCATGCCAAAACATATGTTCGTAGACTTCAGCTAATGTGGCAAGTCTTGTAGGGATGCCAACGCTTTCCTTATGATCTGCAAGCGGCTGCAATATTGTGGAAAATTTTTCTGGAGATATTATAAGAAGGTCATATGTAGAAGTACCTTCACAATTGGTTTGAATGTAAATATTTTCCATGAGACTTTTAACATTGCTTTTTGTAATGCGTGCATTTATTGTTGGGGCCATTGTTAAACCTAAAAATACCATCGCCACAGCAAAAACAATAATTTTTTTGTACAGGATATTTATCATAAATTTTACCCCAAAAATAATAATGTCGGTTCTACTTAATAAACTTGCTCAATAAATCTTTATCTTTATATTCTGAACCGAACATTTAAATTAACCCTTTTACATATATCATGATGACGATGAAATTTTGATAAGGGAGATACAAATATGCAAAATATTGGGTTGAAGAAGAGTTTTGCTTTTGGAACAACGATGTTGTTTATCGTTGTATGCACTATTCCAAGTATAAACGCTGATGTTTCCGAACTAAATATTTGTGGTGGTTCTATCCTATATGTTGGTGGCAGTGGACCAGGCAATTATAGTAAGATTCAGGATGCCATTGACTTTGCAAGTGATGGCGATACAGTATTTATTTACAATGATTCTTCTCCTTATTTTGAACATGTTGAGATAAATAAATCAATAATATTGATGGGTGAAGAAAGAAGCAGTACTATTGTTGATGGTACGGGAGAAATATCGGTTATTTCAGTATTTGCAGATGATGTTAACATCATGGGACTTACAATCAAAAATAGCTCATCAGATGGGATCTATGTAAACGGCTCGAATCACATAGACATCATCGGTAACGTTATTTCAAACAATGGAAGAAATGGCATACTCCTCAAGCATTCTTCAGAGAGTTACGTCATCCATAACGTCATTAGTTCAAATGACAATACAGGTATAATGCTGGCAGTTAGTTCCTCAAATTGCATTTCTCATAATAATTTTTTGAATAACGACATTCACGCACTTTTTACAACCTTCAGTTTTTCTAATCGATGGAATGAAAATTATTGGGATGATTTGTCAGGAAGAAGTCTAAAAATAATTCCCGGTATATTATTTGGAATAACCTTTCCTCTGGTTATTCCATGGGTCAATTTCGACTGGCACCCCATGGATGGACCAGACGAAAATCCAATTGCAATTATGGATACAAACATGGGCACGATGACTTTGGCACTATATGAAGATAAAGTACCTGTTACAACCGACAATTTCATACGACTGTCAAATGACGGTTTTTATGAGGGCATTGTTTTTCACAGGGTGATTGATGACTTTGTCATACAAGGAGGAGGATACGATGAAGATGGTTCCCGTAAACAAAGTCCCTATGGAACTATAGATCTGGAGATTCATCCTGATGTCCGTCATGTTGATGGTGCAATATCTATGGCAAGAACTTCAGATCCAAATAGTGCTACCAGTCAGTTTTTTATCTGTGATGGCAAACAGCCGCATTTGGACGATAGTTATGCAGCGTTTGGTAAAGTAATCGCAGGTTTAGATGTACTAGGAGATATAGCTTCTGTTGAAACTACTATGAAACACGGAATGCAGGATTGGCCAGTTGATGAGGTAATAATAAATAGTATAATAATAGTAGATTAATTATAATATAATCAAAATTTGGTAAACTGATATCCAACGCTACGTTCTCTTCAGATTTAATCTGCTAATATTTTGGATATAACAATGTTCTGAGGGTAAAGAAATAAAGATTATTATATGGGACTGCATATTGCCTCTTCCAGATGGATCCAAAGTTATGTAAATTATATTGTTATCAAAATGCACGAGAACCAAACAAAAACAGGGCCACTAGATTGGATGGTATAGAGCTAGTTCTTTTTGATATGGATGGAGTGCTTACTGATACAATTAGTTCCTGGAAATACATTCATGACTATTTTAAAACATCCAATGAAAGATCTGTAGATGCATATCTTAGAGGAAAAATTGATGATATGGAATTTATAAGGAGGGATGTTTCTCTCTGGCGAGAAGATGGAAAGCCAATTGCTAGAGATAAGCTTGTCCAGCTTTTATCCAATATTTCATTAATGAAAGGGGCAGAACAATGCGTGACCGCACTGAAGGATCACAATATAAGCACTGCTATCGTTAGTGCAGGTCTTTACATTCTTGCAGAAAAGGTGGCAAAAAAACTAGATATTGATTATGTGTTTGCCAATGACATAAAAACGGATAAAAACGGGCTACTTAACGGCGAGGGTATTGTCGAGGTTGGACTGATACACAAAGATAAAAATGTTATAAATCTCTCAAATCAACTGGGAATCCCCCTGGAAAAGATTGTTGCGGTTGGTAACTCCTGTTTTGATATTCCCATGCTTGAAACATGTGGTATGGGCATTGCATTTAATCCCGAGGATGACTGTATAAAAGAGGCAGCAGATGTTATAGTAAAAGGAAAGGACCTTAGCAAGATTCTGCCTTTTCTTGAAAAATATATGTAAGGTTAAAACGGCGATACTTTGCTGTTAGATTTGGGCGACATACTGATAGATGCTATAGTTCACTTTTCTGACTATTTGATTTAGATAATCTTCTTTTAATTCTTGTTCGGAGAGGCATTTTGGATTTGGTTTGTTCTGACTGTACATGTAATATTTCGTTTTGTAAAAATTTCTTATCACTTCTGGAAATATTGGTTTAAAGGTTCTTTTAATAAAGTTATCATCTCTTTCTGGATGACGCAAGTTTGGTCTTTAGTCCATGATGCAGAGGGAATCGTTTCGTATTTGAACAAGATCGATATGCCGGTCAACTTGTGACATACAGACAATCACTTCATTATCGAACACAAATCCCAGAAGAAAAGATCATTACTGCTGTTTTCAACAAGCACAGGTATTTTGAATATGAATAAAAAAACATATGTTTTTAAAAGAAAGAGCATTATTTTAATTACGTGATTCCATCAACCATTTCCACAATGGAATACACTTGATTTGTTTATTTTCGATATGTAACGTCTCCTCATAGTCCCAGGTAATAATCCACAGGGAGTTACATGCTAAATCATCGCTTGCTCTGATAAGGGCTTTTATCTCTCTTTCTCTTGTTGTATAATCATCAATAGTATATGACACTTGAATTAAATCTGTAATCTTATTCTCCTGTTTAATAAGAAAATCCACTTCTTTTTGTGTAACATCTCTCCAGTAATAAATTTTAGTTAAGGGATCTTGTTGTTTTTTTCTCAACAATTCGATTGCTACAGTAGTTTCCATTGATTTTCCTTTATCCTCTGAAAATCTAGTGCTATGAACCAAAAGCAATCCCGGATCAATTGGATAAATTTTTGGTAGACTCTGTTCTATTTTCCTTAAAGAGAAATCAAATCGTCTTATGATGATAACTGCATATGCATCAACAAGATGAGATTTATATTGGTAAATTGTGTTTTTACTAGCTTTTAACCCCTTATTAATCAAAAACTTATGGAATTTATTAGTAGAAAATATTGATCCAGTTGAAGCAATTAAATTATCGTAAAGAGTTCTTAAAACTTTTATGTTTCTGACTTTATACCGCTCTATAACATCTCTAATTAACATAACATCTACGTATTCGCGCAATATTTTTACTTTTACATCTGATGAATTTTCCAATACTATTTCTGGATAAGCTCCAAACTTTTGATATTCTGAAAGCAATGATAAAATCTCAGCTCTTTTTTTTGAAGATAAGTGTTTTTTAAATGGAAATTGTTTCAATGCTAAATATTCTCTGAAGGAAAATGGTAAAACTGTATAGGATATTGCTCTTCCACGCATTGATGTGGCTATCTCTTTTGATAAAAGTTTTGATGATGAGCCGGTAATCAATACCTGAATATTTTCATTATCCATTATTCGTCTGACATACTTTTCCCAATTTGGAACATTTTGGATTTCATCTAATATCAAATATACCTTCTTTTCCTTATTTTTAGGATATAATTCATAATAGACGTTTAATATTAAATCCATATCTTCTAATGTTACTGGAAGTAAACGATCATCGTCTAGATTGATGAAAAGAATTTGATCTTTGGGTATACCATCATGTAATAATTCACTAATGAAATTGTAAACTCGAAATGTTTTACCTGCTCTTCTTGGGCCTATGATTGCTACGGCTTTATTTACAGTTGGGATAGTGATGTCGATATTACGCTTAATGTTGTATGGGATATTGCCTTCATGGAAATCTAGGATTATGTCAAGGAGTACATTACGTTTCATGGTATTTCATATAAAGAAACTATTATTAAAAGTTTCCCTATATACTTAATACTTTCAGGAATATAACCCCTAGAAATAAAAAAGCGAAATAATATCCACCCATTCAAATGCTTGGTACAACACCAAAAAGTATAAATTGTTATAAATCATTATAATTTGTAATAGAATGTAATTGGTGATAATATGGTCCAAGCCGTTATTAAATTGAAGGAACGGGAGAATAGAATTTTAAACATCGTAAAAGGAAAATTTGGTCTGAAAAACAAATCCGAGGCGATTAGTCTAGTAATACAAAGGTATGAAAAAGAATTTTTAGAACCAGAACTCAAGCCTGAATTTATCGAAAAGATGAAAAAACGCAAGAAAGAACCAACTGTAAAAGTGAACGATTTTAGAAAACACTTTGGTTTAGAATGAGATGTATAATCTTGAAATCAGAAAATCGGTAGAAATGATTTTCTGTCAAATTGCGCTTCGGGTACCACTCATTTCCGCTCACTGCGTTCGCTCAAAT
>CAYLOF010000035.1:0-10250 GCA_964385215.1 uncultured Thermoplasmatales archaeon | reverse complement strand
AAAAAATTTCTTTGGTCCATCCACTGTTACCCAATGATTACTATCAGATTTCCCCACAAAGGAGAGCCCCTCGATCTGTATTATCTTGGCCTTCATATGTTTTCACCCATGATTTACTAGAGTTCTATCCCTTATGTTGCCTTCAATCTATTTTTTTAACATTTCATTATAAGATAAAACTCTCATTGCTAGCTGTTGTTTTTATCCTACCCAACCTTCTTGTTCCATTCTTAAAAAAGCTTCACGTTCCTCCTGAGTCATTACAGTATGCTTTATCTGAACTTCTGCACCTAGTCTTTCGATAGGCTCTCGCACGCTACTTACGAGTTGGTCCTTGATGGGAATATTTGGAAAAGGTAAGGCCATTATGATCAACACTTTACCATCCTTGATAGATACATCTTTGGTTATTCCAAGTTCACGTAATGTGCAATTAATTGCAGGATGCTTTACCTTGTCTAATAAACTTAAAATTTCTTTTTCTGAAATATCTTTAGTCATTTATCTGCTCCTCCACTTTCGGCATAGGTGGTTTAATCATATTAGACTCATCAAAGGTTGAGAGGAAAAAATTTTTTGTCAACCTAATGGCATCAGTGGGGCAAATGTCTTCGCAAAGTCCACAAAAACAACATTTTCCAAGATCTATTTGGGGATATGTTTTTGGATACTTGCCCTTATATTCCTTGGATGCTTCGACCATTTCTATTGCCCTGTTAGGACATATCTTAGTACAAAGCCCACAGCTTATACATTTTTCCATATCATATGCGTGTTCCCCTCTGTATCCATCTGGAATGGGAATTGATTCATGCGGAAATCTAACAGTCATAGGTTTTGAAAACAAATTTTTAAACAATTTTGGCAGTATTCTCAGTTTCATTATATCACCTATCCATATCCGCAGGGCATATATTCAAACTCCAGTAAATAGCTGGTACATCTGCGATCTGTGCTCCTTTTAATAAATATTCAAGAACTGGAATCATATGTAGAAAGTCAGGTCCCCTAATTTTACACCTATACGGCTTGCTCCCTCCATCGCTTACCATATAAACAGCTGCCTCTCCTCTTGCCACCTCATTTCTAACATACACTTCTCCTTCCGGTATTTTAACCGAAACTTTAGGTTTTTTAAATTTTGGCGCTATTACCTCTCCTTCTGGCAGCTCTTCTAAAGCTTGTTTTACGATTTTTATCGACTGTTTCATCTCTTCTATTCCAATTATGTATCTTGCATATGCATCCCCTTCCCTTCTTACTGGCACCTCAAAATCCAATCTATCATATATCTCATAAGGCTCCTCTTTTCTCACATCAGTCTTCATCCCCGAGCCTCTTAACACAGGTCCTGTTGCGCCCAACCTTATCGCATCTTTCACTTTTAAAATTCCAACGCCTTTTGCCCTAGCGTCCAAAGCAGGGTTTTCTAATTCTTCAAGCTTTATCATCTCATCCATTTGATCTAAAACTTTTAATATTTTATCCATTGCTCCATTTGGAAGGTCCCTTCTTACGCCACCAGGACATATATACCCTGCAGGATATACCCTTCCACCTGTTATTAATTCAAATAAGTCTAGCACATAATCTCTATATCCGAAAGCCATTTTGAATCCTGTATCAAAACCAGTACCTATTGAAAATGCGCCATACCAAATAATATGAGATTGAATCCGGGAAAGCTCTGCCATTATCACCCTTATATATTTTGCTCGTTCTGGCACATCGATGTCCATTAATTCATCTACTGCTTCAGCATGTACTAGATTCCAGTTTAGCGGTTCAAGTACACAGAGCCTATCTGATAAAACGGCGTTTTGTATCGGTGTTCTGTATTCCATTAGCTTCTCAAAACCTCTGTGCAGGTATCCAGGATCGGCTCTGGCAGATGTTACTATTTCCCCATCAATCTTTAATTTGACGCCAAAGTTGCCGGACCCTGGATGTGCAGGACCAAAATATAAGTCGTACTCTGTGTCTTTAGGTGCAGGTTCCATTTGGTTAATCATAGTAAACTACCTCTCTCCCATCTTCTTTGTCATAATGCTCTTCCCTTACATATTCTCTCCAATCAAAATCCTTTCTGAATGGAGGTAAAGCATGCCAGTCCTCCAAGAAAAGAGGGGATAAATCAGAATTGCCCTTAAATTTCACACCAAAAAGCTCATGTAATTCTCTTTCATGGATTTGTGCACTCTCTTCCCATACTGTAGTCACAGATTCAATAACTGGTTTTTTTCTATCAATCTTTGTTTTCAATGTGAGAAGAATTTTATCTTTATATGACCATAAGTGATAGGTAACTTCAAATATTCCTTCTTTTACCCAGTCGGTTACTGATATTGCTGATAAATGCTCAAATCTCTGGTTTTTTAACCAGGTACATAGTTCTATTAACCTCTCTTTATCTATAGATATCCAAATTCTACGCTCTCGCTGTATTCTACCTTCAACATTAAATTTGGATTTTATTTCATCAAGCAGCTTAGGTTCTTTTGTATCCATTTCACTTCAGCTCCTTTACATGTCCAAAAATTTTTTCAACAGCTTCAAAAACTGCTTCGGGTCGTGGTGGGCATCCAGGGATATATATGGTAACTGGCAGGTAATCATCAAGTCGCTTGATCGTGTTGTATGAATCCCAATACATGCCTCCGGTCATTGTACATGATCCTAAAGCAATTATCACCTTGGGTTCAGCCATCTGGTCATATATTTTTTTTGCCCTTTTTATCGATTTGAGTGTTTGGTACCCAGCAATAAATAGCACATCTGCTTGACGTGGCGTCCCCACGACAATCATTCCAAATCTTTCCATGTCCCATCTAGATCCCACTAACGGTATCAATTCGGTAAATCCGCAGGAATTAAACCAGTTGAAAATCCATATGGCTTTTATAAGCTTCCTCATCGTTTTTGCTTTTTCTGATCTCTTAACCATTGTTCTTACCATCCATTTTTTATTAAATTTATATCATACAGATTTTATATTATCCAATTTTTTTAGCTCTATTTGCCTCGGAGACACCGGCGTACGGGCAAAAACTGTGGCCATCTCCATTAAATACAGTAATAATGGGGTTTCTGATAAATGTTATGTAAATCAACCGTGTCCGTATTGCGGAGAATACATGGCAGAAGCTACAAGCGGCTTAGCCCAAGAAATGGAAGCGGTAAGCTATCTATAACCTGCAAAACAAAGGAAATCTAAAATTTTATCTATGCCTTTTCTCCTATTATATAATTAATTACAGTTTCTGATATGTCCTCTGCGTATTCTCCAACTCTTCTAATGCTGTCAACGATGTATCCAATTGATATGACAGTAACACCTTTCTCTTGCAATGCAAATGTGTTGATTTCTTTACATAATCTTTCAATTTTTTTTACTGATTCAATGTTTTCGTTTGATGCTTGCAAGTCTTTTCTAAAAAATGCCCCTATGCTTTTACTGAAAATACCTAATGCAAGGTTACTCGCCGGTTGAATAAGATCAACAATCTTTCGGTCGATTTCACCATCAATGAGATTAATGACACTCTGCGAAATTCTAACTATATGATCTCCTATACGTTCGATGATTCTGCTTATTAGAAGGTAAGTAGAGGACATTTCCATGTTTATCTTCATTTTTTCTGCAAAACTCACATTTTGCAATATAATATTATATTGACGTGCAACTAACCAGTGAAGCCTGTCCACGTCGTTATCTCTCAATAGTACATCTTCTGCCAATGTTTTATTACCGGTTTCTAAAGCACGCATCGCATCTTCATGCATCCCTTTTACGATGATATACATTCTTTTAATGGTGTTGTTGAATGGCATTTCTGTAGGATTAACCAGATCTTTTATCGTTACTGATGTATCAGTCTCTTCTACTATCTCTTGACCTATTGTTGTTTGAGTGAATTTTCTAATAGTCGTTCTCGCATCAGGTGATATTCTTTTAGATGAGTTGATTTTAACTGAAGTATATCCTGATATATATGCTCCAATTAACTGTCGTAATAAATACGTCTGATTTGTTCTATCATTTACATCAAATTCCTTTATTCTCTGTGTTTGTCCTTCTGTCATTTTTGGAGTGATTAGTAATGTTCCGTTAGATTGGGCAAGTAATCCCAATGGATCGTTTTTCTTAATATTCACCGATTTTACCCATTCTTTTGGAAGAGTTATTATATAGGATGACCCGCCAGTAAGTTGAACTCGTCTAATTTCCATAATTTGTCTCCCCGATTATCCAACTATAGATATTTGTTCGATATATATAGTTAACTGTAGAATATATAGATAAGCTATATATTTAACCGGGAGTTTTAGCACTTAAAAATGAATACAAAAACAGATTAAACATTATACCAATCATGACCGGAGGTCAAGACTAAGGTGGATCCAGCTACAACGACAGTATTAATCATCGGTGGAGCCGGTGCAATTGCTTTTTACATGGCATGGAACATTGGTTCAAATGATGTAGCAAATTCAATGGCAACAGCTGTTGGGGCAAAAGCAATAACGTTTAAACAAGCAGTAATAATTGCTGGAGTTCTAAACTTAGTTGGTGCAGTATTTGTCGGCAGTCATGTTACGGATACTGTAAGAAAAGGAATTATCAGTACATCAGGTATCGATAACCATGTTTTATTATTAGGATTTATTGCAAGTTTACTTGCTGCTGCAATATGGGTTACTTTATCAACTTGGAAAGAAATGCCGATTTCAACTACACACTCAGTTATTGGTGCACTAATGGGTTTTGGTATTATTGCAGGTGGAACATCAACTGTTTTCTGGGGCAAAGTTGGTTCGGTAGCTGCTAGTTGGGTTCTTTCTCCTGTTGCTGGTTGCATTCTTGCATTTATTGTTTTTAAAATAATTGTAAAAACTATTTTTGCAAAAGATAAACCTGTAGCTGCTGCAAAGATAGTTGGGCCAATAATTTTTGGTTTTACAGCATTCCTTATCGTTTCATCGTTATTCCTAAAAACATCGTTAAGTGAAAATTATGGTTTTTCTGATATTGATGGCCTCGTTATTGCAACTGTTGTCGCAATAGCCGTTGCATTAATCGGAATGGTTTTACTACGGAAGATACAAGCAAAATCTAGTGAGGATTATGCTACTGTTGAAGGAATTTTTAGAAAACTACAGGTTGGAACATCATGTTATGTAGCATTTGCACATGGTGCAAATGATGTAGCAAATGCAATTGCTCCAGTTGCATCAATAATCCCTCTTGCCAGGGGGGAAGGTATAGGAGCAACAATCGGAGTTCCTTATTGGCTTTTAGCATTGGGCGGAGTTGGAATTGCCGTTGGATGTATGACTTGGGGGCGACGTGTAATGAAAACTGTAGGTGGTCGAATAACCAGCCTTACAAATACCCGTGGTTTCAGCGTTGATTTTGGAGCTGCAACAACAGTTCTCATCGCTTCAAAACTTGGCATGCCAATCTCAACTTCGCATACAGTTGTTGGTGCAGTAATAGGTGTAGGACTTGCAAGAGGACTTGAAGCAGTTGATCTTAGTGTTGTTAGAAAAATAGTTGTCTCATGGTTGCTGACCTTGCCTATTGCTGCAGGGACAAGCATAACAATATTTTTAATACTTAGAGGAGTTTTTGGATAAGGAGATTTGGATATTTATGAAAAAAAAAGGTCACATCAGATCACCAGTCGCTGACGCCTTTAGAAGAAAATCACCATTTGGTCAATTATTGAAACACATGGAAAAAGTACGAGAGTGTATTGATTTACTTGGAGATGGCTTGATTAGATACTATGAAGGTGATTATAAAGGTTTTTCAGATATTACAAAGAAAGTGTCAGAGATTGAACATGAGGCCGATCTGATCAAAAGCAACCTCAGAAATCATCTTCCTTCCACCATTTTCATGCCTGTTGATAAAGGTAAATTTATGACGGTGTTACGCGAACAGGATAAAATTCTTGATCACGCAGAAAACCTTGCATTTATGCTTGATATGCGTCATACTAAAATTCCAAAAAAACTGCAGGAAGTATTCATCGAGCATGCAAAGTTGGTTATTAAAACAGTAGGTGCCATGGAAGATTCTGTTGAAAACGTTAAGGATCTAGTCAAGACAAGCTTTGTAAAACGTGAGAGAGAACAAACCAAGGAGTTCATCTACAAAGTTCATCGTTTGGAGTGGGAAGCAGATAGGAAGAAAATTGAGATGACTCAGGGTATTTATAAGCTTGAGAAGAAGCTTGATCCCATGGATGTCTATCATCTGTTAAAGATTGCCGACTGGGTAGATGATATTGCTGATCATGCAGAAAATGTTGTTGATTGGTTAAGAGCTATGATGGCACGTTGATTCTATTGCTCATCAATAATATTTACTAGTAGATTCGTGTGTTCAAATCTCGTCTTCATGTAACTGGAAAAATCTTATTTGCCTGATTTATGTGAAGATGATTGATAGATAATAAAAATCTAAGAAAAGTATAATAGTTACTGTGGATATTCGTTAGAGTGATAAATATGGATGAAGAGAAAGACAAACAATGTCCTCACTGTGGGCATAGCTTTCCTTTTGATTTTATAATATGTCCACACTGTGGTAAGAGATATGATAAGAAAAATTAGTATTATGATATCTTTCATAGAAAACCATATCTTTCACAATCTAAATTCACCGGTGTTAATAGGCTTTTCGTTTCTTCCATGATGATAGAATAATGTCTCGCAGTTCATCAATGTCTTTTGCATTTATCCATTCATCTTCAAAATCAGTTTCTTCAGCAATCTGGACAATCCACATAAGTGAATGAAGATAGAAGCTCTGCTGGTCTGGAGACGCAACAATTACAAAAAATGCATGAATTGGGGCAATATCATCGGAAACGATAAGACCCTTTTTGCTTCTAACTAGAATTATATCAAATTTTTCACGTCCCTTGATAATATGTGAAAAAGTGGCAACACCTGGATGTATAATAATATTAGAATCTGTTTCCCTTTTTTTAATGGTTTTATACAAACTCTCTTCATCGCTGTCCAATTGTTCAGCTAATTTATGCGCTATCAGTCGTGCAAACTTATCAGGGGGAAGGATTTTGTCTACGTCTATAACCTCACATTTTTTAATAAGTTGTTCGAATCGTATTTCGTCAATATCATCTCGTTCAATAAGTATTTCCCGTAGTTCTTCATTTATCATGTAACCAGTTGATTTTATCCCTGTAATTCTCTCAATCAGGTAAAGTAGTGAATATTCTCTCCATACTTTATCACGAGCATAAAACCAATACCATAAAAATCCAAAAAGAATGAACACCCCAACAAGAAGCATTGGAACAAGCCCCATCTCAAAGATGAGAAATACAAGCCCAAAAACTCCTGCAAACTGAACCCAAGGATAAAATGGAGAACGGAATTTAGGTTGATAGTGCCGTATCTTACTTTCCCGCATGATAATAAGTGAAAATATTACAAATAAAAACAACAATATTTTGAGGAGGGAAGCTGTCTTCACAAGGCTTTCGAGATCTAAAAACAAAATCACGCAAATCATAAAACCAGAGGTAAAGAGTATGGAAAAAGTTGGAGTTCCTCGCTTTGATACCTTTGCAAAAGAATGAGGGATAAGTTGGTCTTTACCCATAGCCATTGGGTCACGTGATGCTGCAAGAAGTCCTGCATTTGCTGTTGAAATAAAAGCAAGAATCGCAGCAATAGCCATAATTGCACCACCAATACCACCCAGAATAGGAATGGCATCAGCTCCGAGAGAAATTGGTGTAAGGGATGTTCCTAATTGTGAGGGATTTGTAAGACCTATTGTTACAAAAATAACGAGTAAGTAGAGGAGTGAAATAATTCCCCAGGATAGAAACATACCTAGAGGAATATTGCGTCCAGGTTTCTTACATTCCTCTGCAACACTACAAATCTTGGTCAAACCGCCAAAGGATATGAAAATAAGACCTGCTGTTGAAAATATCGAATCATATCCATATGGTGCAAAATTATTGAAATGAGAAGGCTGAATAAAGAAAAGTCCTGTAATAATATAAAAAATAAGTAGAGATAGAAGACCAATTACCAATGCTATCTGTGTTTTTCCTGTATGTTTTGCTCCACGGATATTTATGATAGTAAAGACTATGCAGAAGAAAACAGCAATAAACTTCATCTGAATCTCAGTAAAACCTGGGTTAAGTAAAATAGCGAATACGCCGATACCTACGAGGGCAAAAGCACTTTTAAAAGCTAGAGAGAACCATGCGGCAAACCCACCAATTGTGCCCATAAGTGGCCCCATACTTCGGTCTATAAAGAAATATGTTCCACCCGCCTTTGGCATGGCTGTAGAAAGCTCAGCTTTTGAGAGCATAGCAGGTATTACCAAAAGACTTGCAATGACGTAGGATATGAGTAAAGCCGGTCCTACTTTAGCAAATGCTAACCCTGGCAATATAAACAATCCAGAACTAATCATAGCACCTGATGCTATACTAAAAATACTAAGAAGCCCAAGTTCTCTCTTTAAGTCCTTATGCTTCTCACGCTCACCCATTTAATCAATGTATAGTATACTAACATATATTTGTTACCCTGAGAGTTCTTGTTGAGTTCTAGTGGCAAGTAAAAATAAAGACTATAGGTCACATCTTTGGTATAATTCTGAATTTTGAAACCAACAGGAGTAAGCCTTTATTTTTTACATCGACAGGGCAAAATGATTGTCAATCGTAAAATCATAATGGGTGATGAGGTCTAGAAATTGAGTATAAGTAAGTGCATCCACACTATCCAATATCTTAAATCTAGGCCTCGAACTCAATTAAAATTTTCAGCAATAATTGTACAAAATTCCATTATGAAAACGATTAAACCTTCTTCAACATGAGTTTATTATTGTCCATTGATTAAAACTGTTTCGTCACATATTTCCAATGTAAATTTCCAATGTAAAAATAAATGAAAAGATATAACATCCTCATCCAACATATGCTAAAATTTCAATTTGAGAAACATTAGACAGCAGATAAATACCAACAATAATCTGCGAGATAAAGAGCAGACTTGTGAACGTTATTGGGTAACATCCATCCAAATATGTGTTTACGACATTTTTTCGGTTGATTTTTGAATTGTTGGACAGCCTCTATTATCTAGTTTTTTTCAAACCGAAAAGAATGGAACGATTCGCGTCCAAACAATTTGTTGCATATAGAAGTACACCCCTGTTAGGAATATACGTTTAGATGTAAATTCCCCCATGTTATTTCATCTAAGTTACTCTAACTAGGATTTTTTTAGTTCCCGCAACAATTTCCACTTTTTTAGGATAATTTTTAAAAACTCCTTCAAAAAACATCTTTACAAATTTACCTGCTTCAGAAACAGCAAGTATTAATGTAAAACTATTTTCTGAATCAATACTCAACTTGTACCAATTGGTTTTTTCAACATATTCCAGTATTTGCCTTACGGTTCTCAGCCCTTTATCTTGGTATTCCTTTAAGTGTTGTTCACCTACTTTATAGATTTCATTCCAAAATTTCTCTGACCCTTCACCGATTTCAGTGAATATAGATTTCCAATGTGTTATATCCACTATTACGTGTTCCATTTTTGCTAAGTAACCTATATATGCCTGGATATATTCGTCGGGGGCCTTTTCCTGCATCTCTTCACAATTTTTTAAACATTTAAGTGCCCTGCGAAGGAGACTTGCCGTTGAACCCTTATACTTTGCATGATACTTATCAAGGATGGCTAACGACTCCTCATCAAGGTTTGTAGTTATCCTTCTCATCTAGCTGTTAGTAATGCAAATCTAGTTTATAAACAAAATGATGAAAAATGATGCTAAGTGACTACTAATTAATAAAAGAGATGATAAGTTATTATAAGTTCATAAATATCTTTTTATATGGAGTGCAACACATAGTATATTGGGTGAAATGAAAATGCGCCAAGTCTTAATTGGTCTAGAAAGGAAAAATGATTTGAAGCTAGATAAACTAACTGCTAAACAAAGAGAACTGATTGCTTTGGGAAATTCTCTCATTGCAGGTAACACACATTCTATTTCGCATCACGTAAAAAAAGCACTTGATACCGGCGCTACAAAAAAAGATATCTTGAAGGTTACTTCTTTTGTTATCGGAGATGCACACCTATTACTGTCGGTTATCGAGCTTCTACAGGCTTTGCGATTTGAGGAATCTGATAGAGCTAGTTACATTTCAGTAGTTGAGGACTGT
>CAYLOF010000034.1:5927-10365 GCA_964385215.1 uncultured Thermoplasmatales archaeon | reverse complement strand
CCTTAATTAGTGCATTTCCACCAATGGCAACTATTGCTCTTTTCTTCATAACAACAGGGGGTAAAGCAATTTGCTATATAAAAAACATAACTCTCAGTATCATTTGAAAATATAGGTTTAAAGTTATATACCTATATCCATTTGTGTTTATTTGAATCATGGCATATATGGAGAAAAGGAAAGCGTTAATAGAAAAATTGAAACGAGAAGGGCGCATAAAATCAGATGAAGTAGAAAAAGCCTTTTTGGAAGTGCCAAGAGAAGAATTCGTTCCAGAAGTGATGAGAGACTATGCATATGTTGATACTCCTCTTGAAATCGGAAACGGTCAAACAATATCTGCGCCACATATGGTAGCGATAATGTGTGAAGCTTTGGATATTAAAAAGGGACAAAAAATATTGGAGATAGGTGCAGGTTCTGGTTATCATGCAGCCATTGTTTCAAAACTAGTTGGTGAGGCGGGGCATGTTTATACCGTTGAACGATTTTCTTTACTTGCCGAAAAAGCGCAGGAACACCTGGAGATTGTGGGCGTAAAAAATGTTACGGTAGAAGTAGGTGATGGATCTGAGGGCTTTTCTGAGCATGCCCCATATGAACGTATTTATGTAACCTGTGCAGCTCCTAAAACACCTCGTCCACTTGTAGATCAATTAAGCGATCCTGGAAAATTGATGGTACCTATAGGGCGGCTTATGTGCGAACTAAAACTAATAGAAAAAAAAGAAGGTAAACTTATAGAAAAAAACCTTGGTGGATGTGCATTTGTTCCATTAGTGGGAAAACATGGTTTTTAGAGTTTATATCCAATGTCTCTTAGGAATTTTTTCCTCCAGGCGATATCTTCCTTGTTTTCAATTCCCTTTGGGATAAACCCATCGATAACTCCAAGGATTCCTCGACCAGTTTTGTCACCGATTTCCGACTCTGCTATGATGACTTTTGTTGGATTTGCCGTTGCACAGTATATTGAACAAACCTCGGGAACATCTTTTATTTTGTTTAATACATGTAGCGGAAAGCACTTTTCCATAAATATAATGAATGAGTGCCCTGCTCCGATATTCAATGCATTTTTTTCAGCTAATTTCTTTAAATCATCGTCATTTCCAATGCTTCTTACTTTACGTGCTCCACTTGCCTCGCAAAAGGCAATACCAAATTTAGCAGTTGGAGCGGAATTTACCATTGCTTCATAAAGGTCCTCTACAGATTTGATGAAGTGGGTTTGCCCTAAGATGAAATTCATATCCTCTGGTTTTTCAATTTTTACAGTTTTTAAATCGATATCTCCCATATTTATACCTCCATTGATTTACTAAACCAACTTTTTACAACAAATAGGTAAGTGTTATATAAATATTGTATCAAAGGGGGGAGAGGCAGGTTTCTATATTGCTGTCATGGAACTTTTTATCATGTATCTGAAAAGATTGAAAATTGCATAGAAACCAAGAATGATAGAAATAGGCAATATGATTAGTTCTAAATGAGCTTCACCAAAAGCGTTAATATTTATGGAGAAAACATAATCATTGAAAAAATATGCCCACAGAAATGTTATGAATAGTACAATGTTATTTGCAATGAGGCATCCAAGACCAATGCTGTAGATCAATACTTTTGAACGTTGTATAACTATCACCTACTGATATTGTTTCAATATCAGGTTATAAGGCTTGTTTAACAATCATTGCCAAAAAATATATTTTGAAAAATGGAAAAATTAGATATAAAAATAAGGGGGGATTTATTGGTTCTTTAACCAATTTTTCTTTTATTTTGGCTTGCCGTCAAAGTGGATGTGTCCTGTTTTATAAAGTACGGCGGTCATCAGTGATATTGCTACAATCATCGCTAATCATCCACGGGAATTCTTTAGTGGGTGCTGTTGGTCTTAATCATTGATTCAAAATAATCGTAAAGAATAATTCCCATTGATAAAAAACATTTGAAAAATTGTTGATTGATAGCAACCCAAAAGAAAGCGACCTTTGTTATCTCACAAAATAAAGTCTAGAGTTTGTCCCTTATGACTATTTTTTAGTGTAATGTTTGCTCCATCTAACACGTCTAGGAACACGTTTTAGCTTCAACATGTTTTTCTGGCACTTATTTTTGCAGAAATGAAGTACTGTACCGTCTTTTTTCACATATATCTTACCCGTACCAGGTTCTATTTCATTTCCACAGAATGAACAAGTTCTTCTCTCGACCATAGTTCGTACCTCTAATGTCGTCCGCCTATTCCTTTTGCTTCTCTCTGAGTTTCGCTAAGCATCAAGATATCTCCAAGTTGGATGGGGCCCATTACGTTTCTAGTGATGATTTTACCTTTATCTCCACCGTCCAAAACCCTTACCTTTACTTGGCAAGCCTCTCCTGCCATGCCAGTTCGATGAATGATTTCTACAACTTCACAAGGAGTTCCTTCTACCATGTTCTTAACCCTGTTTCTTCAGTTCATCTATTTTTTTAACAATATTTTCAATACCTGCTTTGCTTTTGCCAAGATTAACGATAGCAACTGCAGCTGTGCTCACATGCAATCCTGCAGAACTGCCTAGTTCTTCTTTACTTGGAACATATGCATAAGGGATATTTTTCTCTTCGCATAATATCGGCATATGAGCAAGAACTTCTTCAGGTGTAACATCCTCTGCCATCACTACAAGCTTTGCTTGTCCTCTCTCAACTTGTTTTGTTACCTCGTTTGCTCCTTTGCTTATTTTTCCTTTATCTCGAGCTTTTTCTACAAGATCATAGGCTAAATCCTGTACTTCTTTTGGTGTCTGAAATCTTACATATATCGCCATTTTCTTAGCCTCCTTTTGAAGCTTTCATAGATGTCTTCCCTTAGGGAATGTAAAGCTTGGAATGTGGGAGGCATATAAAAACCTTTTTCAGTAAGTTAGGATAGAGTATTTGTGTTTTCGTTCAAAGTGGCAAAGGTATTCTTTCGACCTCTAGTTCATCTGCAGTAGGATATTCTTCTGTCATATAACATTGCATCCTACGCTTGGTCAAGATGGGTGCAATCTTGTTTAGCACTAGGAGGTCCATTTCGATGCGTTCTTTTTTTATATTCAAAAAAATCTGGTTATCAGATAAGTCAAATTCCTGTTTTAATGATTCACAAAGCGTGCTTAGAGAATTCTTACCTTTTATACAGATAATCCCCTTAAGCAGTGTCCCTTCTCTACTAATGATTTCATAATCTTTTGCAATACTTTTTGCTCTTCGCTTGATTCGGTTTGTTAGTTGCACTCCGTCCTTAAAGGAGCATGAGCAATAATGAACGCCTATGTCAAAATCCTTTTCAGCAGCCCTCATAAGAATCTCATTTGCAGATTCTTGACTTCCCTTAACCGCAGCTGAAATATCGCTTTTTACTGAATAATTTCTACTGTTTAGATTCTCAACATTTCGCTCAGAGTACTCAAGTTCGTTTAAATTAATCCATCTAATTCCCAGATTATTTGCCCATTTGACAAGGGAAAGTATTTCATCTTTCATTTCGGGGATGACCGGAATCTCAATAGCAACATCGGAATCGGTTTCAAGTGCATTTTTTATTGCAGGAACTATTGGACTCTCATCCATATGATTCCAATGTTTTGTTGATGGATGGAATCGTATTTCATCAAGACCTGCAGAAGCTAGATCAGTTACATATTCTCCATTTTTAACACCAGAAGTATACAAATGGATATGAAACTCTGATCCAAAAGTGTTTTTGAGCAGGGAGATATATTTCTCGGTTCTTTTCCAGACGACGAGGGGATCCCCGCCAGTGATGCCTGCACCAGTGGCCTTGATGTATTCAGCCTCACGAATTAATTTATCAGTATCGTTTTCATCATCTAATTCCCATTCATCGGCAAAAATGCGATCCCTTCCACCTTTTTCTAAACTGAGGGGGCAATAGAAGCATTTGGAAGGACAAACGCCTGTGATAAATACTACCAATTTTGAACCTTGTGCACACATCCTGCAAGCAGGCGAAAGTGAAGAAATATATGTGCTTTCATTGAGCCACTGAACAATTTCTTTCATGTTTTTATTCCAGGCCTTTGGCAGTTATTTTAAAAATAGCTTTTTTTTCCTCAGGTTGGGATCTGTGTTTGATGATTGTTGCTTGTCTTTTTCCAATGCCAATTTTTTCAAGTCTGACTGTGGCTTTTACCATGTGTTCAGTATCCCTATTTGTAAACGGTTTTATATCTCCATTTTTGTCAGTATATACCTGTTCAACCACAATCGCATGAAAGTCCTTTTCTCTTACTGCTATCTGCAGATCTGCCATTTGTCTTGTAAAAGAACGCATTGCACCTTCTTTGTCTTCTTCTAGATTGATACGGTAAAATAGATTTATTGTATCCATTATAATGAGATCAAGATCCTTTACGTTAATGGCGTTTTTTACCATTTTTTC
>CAYLOF010000034.1:0-5827 GCA_964385215.1 uncultured Thermoplasmatales archaeon | reverse complement strand
TTCATAAAATTTTGTCCTTAAGTATACAAGCTTTACATATCTCTTGAGAGGTAGGTTCACCGCATCTCGCACATTTATTTAGGTTAGCTGGAGGATATTTTTCTAGCAGTATATCTTTGATACTGTCATAGCTGCTCAAAATACTGTGTCTGGTACCAGGATTTTTATATTCAAGATCATCAATTATGTCTCGAAAAACCCCACGGTATGCACTAGTAGAATAGGGACATACGCCATCATGATATTCAATGTTTTTTAAAATGGCATACAATGCATTTTCCTTTTCTGGGATGACTCGTAGGGGCAACATGCGGGGAACAAGGCCAGGCTGAACTTTCTGATGAGGCCCCAGTCTAGCTAGTTTCTGTACATCTCCATTAGTAAAATTCATCAATATGGATTGAGCCATATCATCCAAATTATGGCCTGTGACAAGTTTTGTGATTCCTAGCTCTTTTGATTTACTGTTCAGGCATAACCGCCTAAAGACTCCGCAATAGCTGCATTCGCCTAGTTCATTATTTTTAGAGGCTATTTCGTCCAGTGTTTTTCCGACCATTTCTTTGAATGTTACAACATGATGTTCAACTCCAAGTTTTTTACAATAGTTAGCTGCGATTTCTATGCTTTCGCTCCTGTAGCCTTTTATTCCTTCGTCAACAGTAATTGCAATGATATCAATATCTCTTCTTTTTGAGAAAATATCATTAATAATGTGAAGTGCAACTAGGCTATCCTTCCCGCCAGAAATGGCCACACCAATTTTACTACCGTTCTCTGTCTTCCCTTGCTTTTTGATGTCCTTTTTAACTCTTCTTTCAAAATATTGGATAAAATGATCTTTGCAAAGATGGGTACCGTTGTATCTTATGAATGTCACTGCAGGTTTGTTGCATTTGCTACATGTCTTTTCCATCTAATATTGTAAAATGTTTTTTAGATAAAATAGTTTGAGGTGGAATCTTTCAGATTTCAATGCTTTGATAACGGGCATGCGACTATCAGGAAACTTAATTTACAATTAGTTGATACAGGACCCGATAATTTATAAGATTAAATGTTGGTAAAGGGGATTAATATGACCATTGTTATAACTGGAGAAGGACTTACAATCGAGAAAGTAATTAAAGTAGCAAGGTACAATGAAAAAGTAAAACTCCATCCTGATTCAATAGAGCGTATCAAGACATGTAGAGCAATGCTTGAAAAGAAGATTGAAGCTCATGAGATAATGTATGGAGTGAACACAGGTATTGGTGAATTTTCAGAGGTCGTGCTTGACGACGAGCAAATTAAAGATTTTCAGAGATATCTTGTATATAATCATGCTGCTGGTATTGGTGATCCTGCTCCTATAGAATATGTCAGAGGGGCTATGCTTGGCAGAATCAATGTACATGCACATGGCAATTCGGGCTGCCGCCCTGAAATAACCCAAACTTTGGTTGAAATGCTGAATAAAGAAGTTACTCCATTTGTATGTCAAAAAGGCTCGGTAGGCGCATGTGGTGACCTGGCGCCCATGTCTCAAATTGCACTTCTTATGATGGGAGAGGGTAAAGCATATTGCAAAGGCAAACTTCTTGAAGGAAAAGAGGCAATGGATAAGGCAGGAATTCCCATTCCTGGACTGAAAGCAAGAGATGGATTGTCGATTATAAATGGCTCTAACGTACTCACAGCCATGAGCGCTATATTTTTGTACGATGCCAATAACTGGCTAAAACAGGCAGAAATAGCAGCAGCCATGTCTCTTGAGGCATTGAAGGCTAATATGAAGCCGTATACTGCTAAATTACATGAAGCACGTGGTTTTTCTGGTGCTATTAGGAGTGCCAAAGCAATTCTTAAATTAATTAAAGGTGGGGATTTAAAAGAGGAAAAGATCAAATGCAAGGTGCAGGATGCCTATTCGATGCGTTCCACCCCTCAAGTAATTGGCACTGCCCATGATGCATTGAAGTATGCACGTTCTCAGGTTGAAATAGAGCTAAATGGTGTGGGAGACAACCCTGTTTTCTTCCCAGAGGAAGATACTCAAATTTCTGGTGCCAATTTCCAAGGGACGCCTGTTTCACTTCCTATGGATATGGCAGGTGTTGCTATCACGATGGTAAGTGTAATGTCTGAAAGACGGTTGAACAGATTGAACAATCCTGCGCTGAGTGTGGGACTTCCTGCATTTTTAACCAAAGGTGCTGGTATGTTTTCGGGACTTATGTTGAGTCAATACACTGCAGATATGCAGATTGTCGAACAGCGCATTCTTTCAGCTCCTGCGTCCATCCAATCGATTCCTGCAGCAGCTGATCAGGAAGATTTTGTTTCAATGGGTATGAATACGGCAATTAAAAACTTCCAGATACTAGATAATGCCTACGGAATTTTGGGTATTGAATTTATGGCCGCTGCTCAGGCTCTTGATTTCCGTGATTATAAGTTTGGTAAAGGTGTCACCAAGGCCAAAGAAGTTATAAGAAAACATGTTGAATTTTTAGATGTTGATAGGCCATTGTATGTGGATCATACCAAGATGAAAGAACTCGTTAGATCATGTGAAATTCTAAAAGATGTTGAAAAAACGGTAGGGAGTCTAGAGTAATATAGTTGGTGTGCTATGCCATCTTTTCGGCTTGCAGTTCAAATGCAATTATTGGATGTTCTAAGTTAAATTGTGTGATTGTCTTTGGGTGAAGTTCGCCAAAGAACCCAATCTCTTTATTGTCACAAACAACTGATGCACATCTACCATTTACAAAGGCAGGATGATTTTTATCTTCGATGTCGTATTTCTTTTTACTATCTCTCAGCACAGCATCCATAAGAGATTTACACTCGGTAAAGTTTGCCTTAGCATCCATTTTTACGGCGGCGAGATGCTGCTTGTTTTTAAAACTTTCATCCACTACTGTACCAAGTTCAAATATCTGTTGTGGCAGTGAATGATGCCTATTCTCAGTTAGAATCTTTAAAATAGAGGGAATAAGACTTACTCGCAAACATGAATATTCTTCGCCTATTGGATTTTCAATCTGAACTCTTTTTCCCTTTTCTAGACCCATCTTTTCAAATTCATCTCGCTCATTTGAGATTGTAAAAGTGGTAACCTCATTGAAACCTAATCCAATCATTATATTCCTAAGTCCGTCAAAAAGATTAATATGAGGTAAAACTCCGCCAAACGTCAATGCCTTTGGAAAATCAATTTCAAATTTGTCATACCCATAACCGACGGAAACATCCTCCACAAGATCTATATCGTGCAGGATATCCGCCCGCCATGCAGGTATCTTAACGTCTATTCTGTCTTCGTCCAACTTCTCTGCATCATGGCCCATTTTTTTTAGACAGTCGATGACTTCTTTTTCATTCATTTTTGTCCCAAGGATTCTGTTAGTATAACTTACTGATAATGTTCTTTTAACTGGATTTAGATCTGGCGAAATGTAGGAATCTCCGTCATATTTGATTGTTGTGCTGTATATTTTTCCTCCTCTTTCGGCAAGGGCAGTTACAACAATGTTTAATGTGTGATTTATTGCTTTGATATTGGTTCCAGTCACATCGATAAATAAATCTGTTGTAAATGGTGTAACTTCAGTTAAAGATCCATTAATAATGGGTGGAAACGAAAGTACATTATTGTTTGAATCAACAATCAATGGATACTTATCAAATCCATCCAGCAAATTTGCATAGTCAACTCCCTTTTCATGCTGCTTGAGAATTTCGCTTAAAGTCATAGATTCAACTTTGGCCAAAGGAACAAATTGAACAGAGTCGGGATCTACTGCTTTATACGTAAAAGGGGGCTGTACGGGCTCAAAGTTGTGAACTCCAATGGCAACCTTTCTGCGGTTTCTTCCAATTCCAAAATGAAGTTTCTCTTGCATATCCATTAATGAGGTAATAAGCTCATCATTCATTGTTATGTTTTTGACAAGGGCACAAGTTACAAATGGCCTTACCTTTCTTACCGAGGAGTCAACATCTATCACAATGTCAGATTTTTTAACATCATATTTTTTCATACCATTTTCAAAATCAAAAAAGGCTCTTGAAGCTCGGGCTATGCCTTCTACAGATGCTAGATCGGGTCTGTTTGGGAAGAATTCGATGCTTATCTCATCGTCCTCGACTTTATCAAAATCCGCTCCAATCATTGGTAATCTTTCAATCAGTTCTTCCTTTGATATCTCATATCCAAAAATATTAAGATAGTCATTATAGTCAAATGTTACAACTGGCATACAGACGGTGAAATATGTTTTTGGTTTATAAGTTCTTTTTCACCGGCATTATTGGCGAAAGTTTCGCTAGGTCCTTTTTTGAACCTTTTCAAAAATCCTCTGATATTAGGAAGTGTTTGAAAGAAGAGGTTTTGTACAATATTGGCAAGTGTTTGAGTCTACTGATATGTGAAGTCCGAATCGGGACATCTTCTACACGATCTTATACAGAAAATAAGATATTATCTTACTATAAAAATATTTCCTTTTTTCAGGTTCAATCATTGTTCAGTTACAATGCAACTTTTAATCTATGCAACATGAAGGTTGATCCTGTTTGCCGATATGCTGCAAAGTGAAGATAATTTTAAAAGAGTCTACCTGTTTTTGTTGAACGTATGAGTAGGTATGGAAGCGGTTTTAGAGAGCCACCATGGGTTATGGGGTCACCGAAAGAAGTTATGGATTGGATGGATGCAACCCATCCAAAAAAAGATGACCAAAAAGTGGACAAGGGGAAAAAATATCTGACCAATCTTAACATTAAATTCGATTTTGATGTGCCACAAAAGGAAATTGAACCAAAGGGCTTTCTTGCAAAGTTATCTGGGAAAAAGACAGTTGAAGAAGAGTTTGATCCACTATCTTCCACTGAGATTATATTGAGAGGTCTTGCAAAAGCCAAATTTAAGAACACTGCCAAAATCGTTGTTGATGGGGAAACATTATATGAGCGTCCTGAGAAAAAATCTGATTTAAAAGAAACCATCCATATCATTGATGATTTTTCTGAGCAATTGAAAAACGGTAAAATACTGGAGATTACAGCATTATTGGATGATGTTGTAAAATGTACTGCGATGATAAAGGTAAAGAAAATACACCCGTTGGGTGAACATTCACTTAATATTCAAATAAAAGGCAAGATTAGAAGGGAAATTTATCATACCTTTATTAACTATCTTAAAGAAAAAATCGGTCTCAGGAATAATCACTGGGAGGGAAGGTTGTAGATATTATGGCTGAATTCAAACTAGTACTGTTTGATATGGATGGTACTCTTCTTAAAGGTAGAGCTATATTTATTTTTGCTGAGAAAAAAGGATTCAAAGAAGATTTATTGAGAGTTATAAATAGCAATATACAACCGTATGAGAAGACCATTGAAATAGCAAAATTTTTAAAAGACATGGATAGCAGAGAGCTTTTGGAGATATTTAGAAGCATTCCGTTGCAAGAAGATGTTGAAAAGGTCGTTAAAAAACTTAAGAAAAAAAATGTTATAACTGCTATTGCTACAGATGGTTACCAGTTTGTAGCCGATGATCTTAGAAAGAGATTGGGTATCGATTATGCATTTGCCAATACTCTTATAATGGAAAAAGGCATTATAACCGGAGAGGTTATGTTGCACAATATGGGGCTTACTGAAGATTTTATTGGGCATGAGGTATATTCAATTTGCAAAAGCTGTGTGTTGGAGCAACTCTGTAGTGAGTTTGACATACCTGAAGATGAGGCAATATCAGTTGGAGATGGCATGGTTGACATTTGTATGCTTGAAAGGGCAGGTTTGGGTATAGCGTTCAATGCACCAG
>CAYLOF010000033.1:0-10582 GCA_964385215.1 uncultured Thermoplasmatales archaeon | reverse complement strand
AAAATGTAATGGCCATCCTGTTTTTTTACTAAAAATCCTCATTCGTAGAGACTAATCAATCAAAAACCTTAATAAATAAAAGATAAATTTCAATTTTAAGATGGATTCAAGTAATCTCATTATTTATGTTACAAGTTTTGGAACAATTATTGCATTGGGCACATTGATAGCAATCATAATAATTGAAATTTTAAGAGATAAAAAAAATAAAAAAGCTCTTTTGAATGCACTTTTTGATGAATTAAAACATAATATTAACCTTTCATTTAGATTTGTAGCAAAACCAACAGATGATTTTATCAAGGAAATGTGTTATAAACTTGAAGAAATTTACAAAAAAGAACCTCCTAAGTTTTTTAAATTATTCATTAAAAAAATTACATCTGGTTATAAGAATTTTCTAAATAAAAAATCTTTACCTTCAATTTGCAGTATTTTTAATGAAATTGATAAATTGATAAATTATAAGCTCTATAAGACTGAGAAAATATACCCATATCCTTCAGATGAAATTTTATTATCATCTCCAGAAAATATTGAAGGTAGATTATTTTTAAATAATTTTGTTCCAAATTTATGGAATACCGATAAGCGTGGAACGATCTATGTTAATTATCAAACATCAGCTATTGAGAAGGCATTGGCATCTGGAGTAACTTGGAATTTAATTGGTAAAAGACCTGCAATGAATTTAGGACATTTATATTATTCATTAAAAAAATTGGATTTACAAAAGAAAATATTTGGTGAGGGAAAACTTCTTAAAAACTGGAAAGACGAATGGTGTAAAGAACTTGGTTTAAAGAAAACTATTCATATCCATCAATTAATTTTTGAGTATTGGAGGTGGGTTCATTTCAGACTATGGTTTTTATATCTAGATATAGCAATAACTTCATCAAAGGGACATATCTATCATAATGACATTTATAATATAAAAAATAAATTTAATTATAGGGAATGGAAAAGAATAAGAAAAAATTTAACGAAATCTTAATAAATAACTAACAATTTTAATATGAAAATGATTAAAAAAGAGCTGTGTCCAAAATGTGGTCATGTAATGATATTAGCCACTTCTAGTTCAGGTTCGGCAACGGGGCAGAAAATTGAAGAACATTGGATATGCCCAAAGTGTAAAACAACTAAATAGATTTTGTCGCCCCTTGTCGCTTCTTGCATTATACGAGATTCGCCTTTGTCTTTTAAGAATTAATTGTTAAAACAATTCTAAAATAACGAAATCTTTAAACCATTTTTAATCATATTATAGGTTAAGTGCATTGACATATGACTAAAAAAGATAAATTAAACGATAAATCAGTGATAAAAACAAAAGGAGAGACTGTTACAACCCAAAAACCAAGATTAATTGAGCCCCCATTATGGTATTTGAAAGTCAGAAGTACAATACTTAGAAAGGAAAACATAGTACCAATAGCCATGATTTTACCTTTTTTTATAGCATTTGTAGTTGCAATGTATATTAATCAATTGATTAATCATTATACATATTATTCTTCATACATTACATTAGCAATACTTTTGATATTTTTTCTATCATTCCCACTTGTAACTTGGAAATTCATTATTCCAAAGAAATACAAATTAAGTAAATTGGATTATTTCGCTTTTTATTGTGGTTCTTTAGGACTGGATTTAAATAGATTATCAGTTGATTCTGAATTGTATACAAAGGCATATTTAAATCTTAGTTGGTTAAAAACTTATACTAAAAAAATTGGTAGAACATTTAAATCTGAAAGAGATGCATGGCTAAGAAAATCATTTCGAGATTTTTATTATCTTTTAACAAAATTAAAAATATTTCTTAGAAATCCTGAGAATTATAGCGATGAATTGTATAGCCTTTCAGAACAAATGATGCAATTAGGGAGTTATGCTTATAATAGTAGAAATAAACCAGGTTTAAATGATGCTTACATAGTACCGATAATACAAGAACTTAGTAAACTTGAGGAGCGAAGTTTGAGAGAAACAATAAAGAATTCAATGACCTCATTGTCTGTATTATTAAAAGAGTCAACATTTCTTAAATTTCTTAAAATACTTTTTAGTGAATTTTTAAAAGGTATTATAAAATTATTGATTAATTACTCGTCACATTTAGGAACGATAGTTGGAATAATTTTTTTATTTTTTATAATATTTTTTGGTGCCCAATGGGGACTTAAAATTCCAAGAACTGAATCATTTTATGGTGCAACTGTTATAGTGGCTCCAATTATTGCAGCAAAAATTTATTCTAGAAGATAGGATGGTATTATTTATCTCTGTTGAAAAAACCTTGTTGATATTTTTTATTAGCACATCAGATGTTAAGATGTTTCATGATTGTTATTTTTTGACAATGTTTAAGTCACATAACAAGATAAATGTTTCTTTGAGGGATACAATTGGATAAAGAAATCAGTTGGTCATGGTTAGGAATTAAGGAGCTTGTTGGAAATTTCGCTCCTGCCTATATCCTACTGTTGGTGGTTCTATATTTATTTGATAAACTTGGTGATTTAGCAAGTGTAATTTATCTAATGTTTATAGCAGGACTAATTGCTGTTGCAATGAGCGCAATACAACCCTATATTCTAAATTTTATATTAAGACCAACAAAATATCTCAGAGAGTTAACAGATTCATCATTGAAAGAGGTGAGAGAAGAAGAGAAAAAATCGAGGAAACTGAGAATAGATATCGAGCAAACAACTGAAAATTTTAACAAGGCTTATCTACCTGCATTAAAAATTTCTTTAGAAAAATTTTGGGAAAAAAGAGAAAAATTAACTGGTTTCGATAAAAAGTTTTATGAAATTAAGGAAGGAAAATTGTTCTTATATTTTTATCTAGGATTGTTATTTTTTGGAATTACACTAATTAGAATTTATGAAATTTTATTTAATAAAATTGTATTTATTAAAATTGTACAAATATCACAAGATTTCCCATTTTTTAATAACTATTCTGGAGCGATCTTTCTTATTTTAGGGGCTGTTTTCATTTTTGGTTGTGCTTATGAGATAACTAGATATAAAGATATCATTAATGAGGAAATTCCTGTCATTGCAGCCACAAAAGAGAAAAATGATATTAATTATGTTAAACAAAAAATTGCATTTTTAGAAAAACGCAAGAAATTTTTAAAATCGAATGTTTATTCAGAGCTTAAATCAGGTTATGAAAAGGAATATGAAAGACTTCAAAAAATAAACTTCGAAAAGGATTTTCTACAAAATAAAGTTAAAAAAGAAACGAAAATTAGTATGACAGAGATACAAGCAATATTTGATAAAGTAGGCACAAAAACCTCTTATCCATTTAGAACACCATTTAATTTAATATTTATTATTGTTATGATAATTACAACTTTATTGACAGCAGTTGTTACGTTTTTACCTTTAACAAAAATAATAAATGATTTATTAATAGAACCATATTTTGTGATACTTATGATTACAGCATTATCGATAAGTTCTGCTTTAATTTTTAAATTATTAAGGATTTTAACATAATAGGGTTTTGTCCCCCACCCTTGTATAACTGCCAATATATTTTGTCTGTTTGCCCATGTTTGTTTGTCCGTGTCATTTTATCTATATGTTTGTCGATGTAATTTTGCCTGAATTTCCCCTTGTAGATTCACCATGTATTAAGCTCTTTAAGCCAACTACCTGATTCACATGATCCAACATGAGTACTTTCAATGATCACGCAATAGGATTTATCCATACATTATCTACAAGTCTTTTCCCCCAGAGTCATTACGTTGAAGCAATTGTCACATGTCCATATAGTTGTAAAGCTTACGAAATCCCTGTCAAATACATTTCACATCTGGTCCATCGTCACTTTTTAGACCAAGAAACCTTATCTAACTATGCAATTTACCAATAGATATGAGTAATGCATAGAAAAGGATTTATAAGGGGAGTTCTCCTTAGAAACTTGCAGTTAAAATTGATTGATCACTGAAAATTTTGGGTATTCAATTGAACCTAATATTCAACTAATTCTCATAGCGCCCTTACCTGATCTGTCATCATCTCTTGCTTTGGCTATTCATAAATCTCAGTTTAAAATTCAAATTAGAACAAGACTTTTAAATAAGAAAAAAACAATTAATCCACGAATGCCGATAGTAACGCATGTGGAACTGGAACTCTTTATTAAGATATATCTTAACAAGTTCTCTCAACTTACCTCTAAGTTGTCCGAGCTGCAAAAGACTCTCCTACTGCCAGGGTATTTGAGTGAGAAATGTGAAATAACAGGGACAGTATCAAAAAGTAGAGGCGTTGGCATAAGATTTAATGTAGCAAATAAAAAGTCTTTTAATTTTCAGGACACTGAAAATTTGATAGAAGATGAAGTTTTACCACTTTTATATACGAATGGAAATGTTTTTTTCGTTTTAGATGGGCGAAATCAGGTTCTTGAAAATGTGAACCTAATTTCAAAGGAATTTTTTGATAAAAATAAAGATTTAATTGAAAAGCTCACAAGATCATCAAACTTGATTATGAGTCGACCGAAAAAATTCATAGAGATCATTTCTGGAGATTTGAAGTTAATAAACTGCACTTTAGCTTTTCTTAAAAGCGGTAAAAATATTTTAGATAAATTGGATTGTTTATGGTTATTCAGTTCAAATCAATCTTCAAATTTCTCCAAAGTGAAAGCAGAGTCATTAGCCACTGCGGAATACCAAAAACTTGCCTCCATTCTTGCCAATAGAATACCGATCCAAACTTTAATCGGAACTCTCGCTGAATACAAAAAACGCATTGATAATAAGAAGACGACAGAAGCAGATATGCAAACCTTCTTTAAGAATAATTGGACAATACTTGACATAAAATCAAGAAGGATTTTTCCAAAGTTCAATATGGGTGGTGACTTAATCCCAGATTTTATAATTGAAACATCAGATTTCAGATACGTTATTGTTGAAATTGAAAGCCCGAATGTAGATCTATATACTTCAGATAAGCCCCCGCGACAAGCCCGTAAGTTAAGGGAAGCAGATTCTCAGATTAAATCATATATGAGTTACGCCCGTAACAATATGCTTTTTTTGCGTGCGAAACTTCCGTTCCTTAGTGAAGAGAAAATTAAAGGATTAATAATTATAGGTAGAAATGATATTCTTTCAAGTAAACAGAAGGAAAAATTAGAACAAGATAGGGGATATAGCAAAGACTATGATATTGTTACCTATGACGAGTTGTTTGAAAGTATGCGTGTTTTCTTAGAAAATCTGGGTTTTAGATATTCACAAATATGAGGAGAAAATGGACATGGGTGGTGCAATAAGAATAAAAGGAAATGAATATTTCTTAGATAAGTTTATTCGGATGCATGGAAAAGATGTAATATTATTTGGAGATGGTGCTAATTTAATTGCCCACTTAAAAGAACCATATATTCTAGGCCAACCTGAGAGTTCTTTTCGTGATTTTTGATTTAATCTAATCCAATATTATTTATTAACTAAAATACAGGAACCCTGTTTTTCCCTCTGTCCAACAGGAATAATGTCAATACATTTGCATATTTGACAGAAGATCAACAAGCAGCCAATATTTCTTGTTTATATCCTTGTAGCTCTGCAACTCTGGATAGTACTTCCTGTCTCTGTCTTTGTATTTCTCTAAGTTTGAATACAAGATACAGTTTCCACTTTTTTTCTCCTTTATATGTTTGAACAAAAATGATGGGGATGTGGTTCTTGTTATACATTTTCTTTTTCCCCTCATAATATTCTTTTCTGTCTCTGCCACAGACTCCGATATATACGCCAAAATCTGGTAGGAATAGATCAGGATGGACAATTCTCTCTTTGTCATAATTATCCTTTACTAAAACATGTGGCTGAGGTTGCCAATATATGTTTAGTTCATGCAAGAAAGTCGCAACTTTTCTTTCAGAATTAGAATCAAATACATATGTCCTTTTTTCATCTCCTTTCATTGAATCTGCTCCCTTTATCATATGCCGTGTTACTTTTTGTCACTAGTTATATATTAACTTACCGTGTGAAAATGTCAAGATGAAAACGGATCTTTAGAACTGTTTTCACCCTGATCAACAGGAATAGTTTCAATGACCCTGCAACAGGGTTTATAGGGAGAAAACACTTTATGATTTTGCTATTATAATTTGGTAAAAATACAATTTAATGATTTGAAATAATGGCCACCAGAGTGCGGGAACACTCTGATAGCCTAGAGGTCGATAAACGTGCTATCAACCCCAAGAGGAAATAAAGAAGCAAGTGGTTATAAATCTTTTTCCAGAAATCAACTCAAGGAGTTTGTAGAAGTACAAACATGGCTGAAAACCATATCTCCTCAGTCAGCAGTTGTCTATCTTGGTGCAATACAGAGGTTTTGTAATTGGTGTGGGAAGGATCCTCACGAACTTATTTTGCAGAGAGATCATGAACTAAAGAATGACGATCCAAACAACAGGACGGGCATAAGGGATCTTCTTTTGGATTTTAGACATCATCTAGAGCATAAGGGTCTATCCCCAAAAACCATTGCCAGTTCTGATGGTGCAATCCGTGGTTTTTTCACCTCAGTACTTGGAAAACGTGGAATGATCAATATCCGAAACTACAAGAATAAAAGTGTTACACAGAAGAAGGACCTTGTACCCACTCTTGAAGAACTCAAAAAAATGATAGACGTCATGAGTTTGGAAGAGGGATTTCGCATTATTTTTCTTGCTCAAACAGGCATGCGTGTATCTGATGCCATCTCCTTGAAGCTTGGAACTATTAAACGGGAATTAGACCTTGGAAATGTGCCTCTTGCTATCAGATTTATACCAAAGAAGGATAGAGAACTTATTGGTGAACGGATTACATTTTTGGGTAGTGATGGAGTAGAGATGTTGAAACAGTATATTGCTTGGAGGGAGAAACTGGGAGAAACCCTTACAGAAGATAGTCCTTTGTTTGTTGGAAGAACTAGAAAACAGAAAAGAAAAAAGCTCATATCTATAACAGATCAGGGATTCAACGATACTGTTCATGAGGCAGCAAGAAGAGCAGGTATGGGTAATGGCAATGGAAAATATGGGAGAATGAGAACCCATTGCCTACGGAAGTTTTTTGTTACGCAGATGACAAATCATGGGATGGAAGATAAAATCGTGAATTTCCTTACTTGCCATAAGATCTCTGAGATCGACTGTGTGTATTGGAATCGACGTGTAGATACACTCAGACGAATCTACGCTGAACGACAGCAGTATATTAATCCCATCAATGGCAAAAAGAAGCATTTTGATCTGAAACAGGTAAAGGGAATCATCGGAAAAATAAAGGATTTAGAAGAGCGGATAGATAAACTACCAACTGTTGAAGTGATTCAAAAGATCGTTATACAGACGTTAGAAAAGCATATCTCAAATCAGGATTCTCGTGAAGAATATGACAGTAAAATAGTTCGTAGTGAGAAGGAGGTTATCCGTTTAAGTAATCAGGGCTATGATTGCCAATCGATTAGCTCAGGCAAATGGTTGATGAGAAAAAAACTATTGGGGCAATTGCCAAGTTAAACTTGGGAAAACTATGGTTTTTCCAAGTGGCTGCGAAAACCATTATATATATGTCAGATACATATCTGCAAAGATAAGTTGCTTCTAATTCCCTAGGGGAGCAGATTCGGTGATATATTGTGACTAAATCTAAGGTTATAAAAACAATCGTGAAAAAAGATTTGGATTCTTTTGCAAACAATTTAATTAAAGACGAGACACACGAAGTTATAGGTGTCAAAGCAAAAGGAGAAAAATTCGTTTTTGCCCCACTGGAAAATGCTGACGAACTTCGATTAGACTATGATGTGACAATTCTCCCTCCAAAAAAATATTTTCTCCCGCAATATGAAAAGATGATGGGTTTTAATCTCGATAAGCCGTTTGATGTCAAAGAAAGTGATGTAGAGAAACCAAGGATCATTATAGGTGTGCATCCTTATGATATCATTGCTTTACAGCAGACAGATAAACTTTATCTTGATTCGCAGAAGGATGATTTCTACGAAAAAAGAAGAGATAATACAATCATCATTGGAGTTGATATCCAGAATGTATCAGATAGATCATTTGCTGCCAGCATGAAGACAAATGTTACTGATTCTGGCTTTGATTTGATGCTTACAAATCTGGGTAAAGATTATGCAATAACTGTAGGTTCAGAAAAAGGTAAAAAACTTCTTGAAAAATATGCTAAAACAAAGAATGCAGCAAAATCCGATATAAAAAAGATACAGGACGTTCGTGAAGATATTGCTTCTCAATACAAGAAAAAAGTTACGATAGACAAAGAGAAATGGTCGTCTGTTCTTGTTGCAAATTACAATCACGGCATATGGGATGCAAGATCTGATAGATGCATGGGATGCGGTTCCTGTACAATGGTTTGTCCCACCTGCTTTTGTTATGATGTAGAGGATGAGGTTTCTTTAAACCTCAAAGATGGAACAAGAACCCGTACTTGGGATAGTTGTTTGTTGCGTGATTTTACAAAAATTGGTAGTGGAGAGGTATTTCGCGACGATATTAAAGAAAGATATCGCCATCGATTTTATAGAAAGGGAAATTATCTTCCAGAACGGTATGGTTTTGTTGCATGTGTGGGCTGTGGACGTTGTGGAGTTGCTTGTCTGCCAGATATTGCAGATCCATGTGACGTACTAAATGATCTTTCTCATTTTGAAAAATCTGATGATACTGATAGATTTTTCATTAAACAAGAAACAAAAGCTATTGAGGAGGGTACTATTCATGTTCCAAAAGCTGCCACAATTAGACGTATGGAGAAACTTACGGAAAATGAGACATTGTTTGAAATTGAACTAGATGATAGCAAACCTCTTGGTCATAAGCCTGGTCAATTTGTCGAGATTTCAATTTTTGGTATTGGGGAAGCTCCAATTTCTGTTTCATCCGCGCCAAGTGAATCTTCGTCATTTGAGATCGTGGTCCGAAAAGTTGGAAATGTTACTTCCAAGCTTTTTACGATGGAACCTGGAGATAAACTGGGTATACGAGGGCCATTTGGCAATGGTTTTGATGTAAAAACTCTTGAAAAGAAGCATCTTCTTTTTGTTACTGGTGGTATAGGCATGGTCCCAACGCGATCCCTAATCAACCATGTTCTCGATAAGAAAAACCGTGGGAAATTCGAAGATGTCACGATTTTGTATGGATGTAAAGGACCCTGTGAAATTCTTTTTATGGATGAGATTAAAAAATGGGAGAAAATTGATAATGTTAATTGCATTCTTACAGTTGATACATGTAAGGAAGAAGAAAATTGGGGTGGTGATGTTGGGTTAATTACAACGCTTTTCACAAAAATTGATTTAGATAAGTTCGATTCAAAAAATACAATTGCAATTGTTGTTGGACCGCCCATCATGTACAAATTTGTTATAAAGAGCCTTGAAACAATGGGTATTTCTGAGGAAAATATTTTAGTTTCACTTGAACGTCGCATGAAATGTGGTGTTGGAAAATGTGGTCATTGCCAAATCAATGGAGTCTACGTATGTAAAGAAGGCCCTGTGTTTAATTATGGTCAAATTAAAAATCTTCCGGAGGCATTCGAATGAAACTACGTGTTGCCTTTTTTGATTTTGCAAGTTGTGAAGGATGCCAGTTGCAGATTGCCAATCTCGAAGAAGAAATACTTGATCTTATAGAAATTGTTGAAGTAGTATCCTTCAGGGAGATTATGAAGGAACATTCAGATGAATACGATGTTGCAATTATCGAAGGTTCAATTATGCGTCCTATGGATGAAAAACGCCTGAGAGATATTCGAAGCCGTGCTAAAACGTTAATTGCTCTTGGTGCTTGTGCAACCACTGGCGGAATTAATAAACTAAGAAATCAACGATCTGTTGAAGATGTCAAAGAGGAGGTTTATGGGAGCGACAAAATTACTAAGGATAATGAGTTTTTCAATGTTTTTCAGACAAAGGCAGTTGATGAAGTAGTGCCAGTAGATTATTACATTCATGGTTGCCCGATTAGCCGTGATGAATTTAAACGAGTTATTACTGCCTTGGCTCTTGGTAAAAAACCTGTGATTCCCACATATCCAGTTTGTGTTGAATGTAAAAAGAATGAAAACGTGTGTCTTTTTGAACTTGGGAAATTTTGTCTTGGCCCAATTACCAGAGCAGGATGCAATGCTATCTGCCCTACAAATGGCAGTGTCTGCGAAGGCTGCAGGGGTATTTTAAAGAAACCACAAGTTGAATGTGTTATGGATATATTGGAAAGGTATAATTTGACATATGAGGAGATGAAACGCCGTTCTACAATGTTTAACATGTCGGCTTTTAGTGCTAAAGATAAAAAGACTATGGTAGGAGAGAGTAAAGATGAGTAATACCTTTGCTATTAACGTGGAGCACGTTACTCGTATTGAGGGCCATGGCAATATCATTCTTGATGTAAAGAAAGGTAAAATCGAGAAATTGCAGTGGCAGATTTCTGAAGCTCCTCGATTCTTTGAGGCTATGTTACAAGGGCGAAATTATGATGA
>CAYLOF010000032.1:0-10691 GCA_964385215.1 uncultured Thermoplasmatales archaeon | reverse complement strand
GGGCATTAAAATCTTAGCTATTCTCATTGCAGTTTTTATGATTGGAACTGGATTCGTGTATATGCTTAGCCAAATCTTGGGTTGATTTTCTCGATAGTTATTTAAATATATTTTTTATTCAGCGCCCCTGTGATTTGATATGGCTGAAAAAAGTATATTGGCAAACCCAGCACCACTTGGTCTAATGGGTTTTGGTATGACTACAGTGCTACTAAATTTGCATAACGCAGGCATTTTCGGACTTGGAACAATGATTCTTGCAATGGGAATTTTCTACGGTGGCTTCGCACAAATTATTGCCGGAATTTTAGAATTTAGAAAAGGAAATACCTTTGGCGTCACGGCATTTACATCCTACGGTCTCTTTTGGATATCACTAGTGTTTTTACTGATACTTCCTTCAATGTTTCCTAGCTTTGATGGACCAGGAGATACGGCAATGGCTGCATATCTATTCATGTGGGGGTTATTCACATTTTGGATGTTTATTTCAACATTGAAACTTAACAGAGGCTTACAGTTTGTGTTCATTTCCCTGGCAATTCTGTTCTGGCTTTTGGCATTGGGTGACTTTACAGGCAATGCGATGATTACACAGATTGCAGGATATGAAGGAATTATCTGTGGATTTTCTGCAATATACCTAGCAATGGCAGAAGTCATGAACGAAACATACGGTAGAACAATTCTACCAATAGGTCCTGTGAAAAAATAAATCTAAAATCTCTATTAATTGGTATGAGGAAGGCCCCAGTCCAATCTCCTCACCATATTTTATTTGTTTTAACAGACTTACATTATTTTCCTTTTCAAAAATATCTTTTTTTAACATCGTTGATAAGATCTAGTGATGCTTTACTTTCTTCTCCCATTTTTTAAGTTTAATAACGCTACCTAGCGAACCGCCGTCTTTTATCTCTTCCCTAACACGGTTTTCATGCTCTTTGACATCAAGTGCTCGATTCGCAATTTCTTGGGCGATTTCCTGCGGTACGACAACAACACCTGAATCATCACCAATTATCCAATCACCACTCCGCACGTCCCGGCCGCCACACTTTATCTCAGCGCCAATCTCTCCAAAACCTTTAGGCTCCCCTGCATTAGGTGCAACGTGTCTACTGAAAATCGGGAAGTCCATCTTCACAATATCATCAAGATCTCTAACGGCCCCATCTATAACAACACCCGCAAGTCCTTTCAGCTTTGCACTCCAAGTCGCAAGCTCACCCCATATTGCAGTCTTTCCACCATTTACATCAACTACCAAAACCCAGCCTTCATCAGCCCCATCTATTGCCTCAACGGGCTTTGCCCAATCTCCATCAATCGTTCGTACAGTATATGCTCTACCAACCATATGAAAACCAAGCCGTATCGGTCTAATACCTTGCATCGCACCCTGCTTATGCATCGCATCAGAAACATTTGGCGCAGATACCATCGAAAATGCCTTTTTCAACTCCGATTTACCATATTTTTTGAAAAGGGCAGTCTTAACAGATTTTTCTTCAGTTATCGCTTTTTTTATCTGTTTTGTAGCCTTGATAACATCTTTTGCCTTAGTTATTGCTCCACCAACAATGACTATGCTTGCACCGGCTTTAACCACATCTGAAGCAGTCTCACTATTGATTCCACCAGCAACAGCGACTGGTATCTCAGTCTTTTTAACAATTGATTCAAGAACCTCAACTGGCTTTTTTCCCAACATCTGTTCGTCAATGCCTATATGAACACATAAAAAATCAACACCAAGTTTTTCTAGTTCCTTTGCACGAGTTATCTTATCTTTGACACCAATCAGATCGGCCATAATTTTTGAACCATATTTCCTTGCAGATTTCAATGCATCATCTATTGTACTATTATCAGATGCTGCAAGCACACATACAACGTCTGCACCTGCCTTTGTTGCCATCTCAACTTCAAGTGCCCCAGCATCCATTATCTTCATATCAGCAACAATCGTTCTATCTGAAAATGTTTGTTTGAGCTTTCTTACTATTTCCATTCCCTCACTTTTTATTAAAGGCGTTCCTGCCTCTAACCAACAACCTTTATCCCCTCTTACCGACTCTTTAGCAATAGACAGTGCTCTATGCTCATTCAGCAAATCCAATGCAACCTGAAGAATAACTTCTTTCATATGAATATGAATAAAAACTATCTATTTAAAAAACTAAGGGCGTAAAAAGAAAAATTTATACTGAGCTTGCTAATATTTAATTTTGGAATGTTACATGAAATCAAAGGAAAATTCCGAGTTTCACAAGAGACCAAAAGATGAACTAAATAATTTCATTAAAAAACTAGAGCTGCAAGCATTAGAGACGGCAGAAGAGAGAATACCGTTATATCTCGAAGTAGGCCTGAAAGATGCAGAAAGTATTTTGGATGTGGGTTGTGGCTCAGGAACTGTAACAAGAGACATAGCTCATCTTACAAAAGGTAGAGTCGTTGGAATTGACGGCTCAGAGGATATGATAAAAGTAGCCAGAGACGTCCTTAAAGATTACAAAAATGTTGAATTGCATGTGGGCAGTGCAGAATCTCTCCCATTTGATGATAATATGTTTGATGTTGTAACCTGTAACCTCTTACTAATGTGGGCAGATAATCCTCAGCAAGTTGTAAATGAAATGGCTCGTGTTGCAAAGCCAGGTGGAAAAGTTCTTGCATCACTCGAACCTGATTATGGAGGTAAACTACATTTTCCTGAAAATCCAAAGGTCGATCCAATATTTGCTGGGACAGCAATCAAAGAAAAGGGTGGCGATCCACACATTGGCAGGAAACTTCGCCTCCTGTTTGTAAGAGCAGGACTTGAAACAAAAATTGGAATTGGAAATAATCGTATATGGAGTTGTGAAGAGAATAAATCTTACTACCTGCATGCACGAGATTTCTACGTGAAGGCACTAAAGGATGCAGGAGTTTCTGAAAAAGAAATCGACAAATGGGAGTACGAATATCTTAAATCTCTTGATGAAGGAGTACAACTAAATTTCTTTCCACAGTTTTATGCAATAGGTAAAAAAGCAGAGAGTTTATAACCAAATCTAAATTTTACATGTTGAGTAAAAAATGACTGCAAAGATTGTTGATGGGAGAAAGATAGCAGAGAACATCTGCAAAAAAACTGCTGAAGAAGTGGAATATCTTAAATTGAAATATAAAATCACGCCGAATATAACCACAATTAAGATTGGTGAAGATTCTTCATCAGAGCTCTATCTCAGATTAAGAGATAACGCCTGCAAAAAGGCAGGCATAACGTCAAGTCACCTGGAGTTTTTGGAAGATGTTTCCGAAGGAGAAATTCTCCAATCCATAGATGAATTAAACTCAAATAAAGATGTTCATGGCATTCTAATACAGTTTCCCATACCTGAGCACATTTCCTCAAATAAATTGATGAGTGCAATAGATCCTAAAAAAGATGTAGAAGGATTTAATCCATACAATATGGGTAAAACTCTCATCGGAGATGAGCGTATTGTTCCTTGTACCCCTCTTGCAGTATTAACTATTTTGGAACATGAAAAAACAAATCTCAAAGGAAAGGAAGTAGTTATTGTCAACCACAGTACTGTCGTAGGAAAACCTCTAGTTGCTCTTTTACTCAATAGAAACGCCACTGTATCCATATGCCATGTTTTCACCAAAGACACAAAACAACATACGTCCAAAGCAGATATTATCATCACAGCGACAGGTTTGCCAGGGTTTATAACAGAAGATTATGTGAAGAATGGTGCATTTGTAATAGACATTGGAATTGCAGAAACAAAAGATGGTATACGCGGAGATGTAAATTTTGATTCTGTAAAAGAAAAAGCAGGGAAGATTACTCCAGTACCCGGTGGAGTAGGACCTGTGACAGTAGCATGCTCTTTGAAAAATATGTTAAAAACATACAAAAATTGTGTAAAGGAAAAACAAGGATGAACAGGCATCACTTACTGCCGCTAGTGTTTTTTATTTCTGGGATTGTTTTCCTTTCATTGGGCATATTAACTAAAGAGATGGAAATTGGTGTCGTTTTAATCTTTCCATTCATGATTGGTTCAGGAATATATGCGCTTCTAGGTTTCATCTCAATTTTTATTGCCACCATGTTGTTTATGATTGGATTTGCAAGTAAATTTTCTTCAGATGATTTGAATGTTCGCAAAAAAGACATACATCAAACAAACAAAAAAACATCTGTAAAGGGTGGAGGGGTTATTCTCATTGGCCCCATCCCCATAGTTTTTGGAACGAACTGGAAAATTGCTTTAATGCTACTGATACTGACGATGATTGCAATCACTGTTTTTTTTATCTTCAAACAATTTTAAAAATTTATACCTCACTTTTGCTAAATAGATAGCTTCCTGCACCCATCATAATAATGCACATCACCACAACAACCAAAAGATCAAACAAAGGATGATTTACAGTAGGCACATCAACTACTAGGCTGCCGCGTAGACCATCAACCATATAAAATAATGGATTGAATATAGCTATTGTTTTCATAGTTGGGTTGGCAGTAACAGGGAAAAACGCCGATGACAAAAACAAAAGAGGCATAATTAGAAGACTCATTATGAGCTGAAAACCTTGAAAATCCTCCATTTTTGAAGCAATTACAAGACCAAATCCAACTGATGTGAAAGCTATAAGGATCATAAAAATCAAGGTTAACAATAAGCCAAAAATTCCAGATATATCAACACCAAGGCCTAGTGAAATTAGCAAAATTATAACTCCCTGAATTAATGCCACTGTCGCACCGCCAAGCGTTCGTCCAATGATGATTGAAAAACGGCTAATTGGGGCCACTAGAACTTCCTGCAGGAATCCAAATTGTTTATCCCATAATACTGAAATACCAGTAAACATTGAAGAAAACAAAATTGCCATTGTGACAATCCCGGGTGCAAGAAAAGACAAGTAATCAGGTATATCTTCAAACGTTGCATCCCTAAAACCAGATCCTAGTATAAGAAGAAAAAACAAAGGTTGAACAATAGTTGAAGCAAGTCTACTTTTAGAACGGATAAAACGTTTCATCTGGCGTAGCCACATTACATAGATAGCCTGAAATTCTGCAGCCTGCATAACTATCGTCTCCTGCTGCGAAATCTAGGAGGGAGTTTTATATCCGCCGTCTCTTGGTTGCGAATGGTTCTACCAGTAAAATGGAGAAATACATCATCAAGGGTTGGCTTTCTCACACTAATCGATTTAATCCTGATATTTTGAGATTGAGATATTTCAATGATAATGGGGATTTTTTCATCACCCTTTTCAACACCTAGCGTTAAAAGAGATTCGTGCCGTTCAATGTTTTCAATCCAATCTTCCTGTTCCAACCTTTTAATTAGACCATCTACATCTGAGCATGAGAGAGTTATAACATCGTTTCCTACAGAATTCTTTAGGTTTTCAGTGGAATCAATAACAAGAATTTTACCATGATCAATAATACCCACTCTATCACACAGATAATCGGCTTCATCCATGTAATGTGTTGTCAAAAAAATGGTGGTTCCTTCCTTTTTATTCATTTTCTTTATGTATTCCCAAATTGCCCGCCTTGTCTGTGCATCTAGACCAAGGGTAGGCTCATCTAAAAACAAAACATTTGGATAATGCATCAGCCCCCTAGCAATCTCCAGTCTTCTTTTCATTCCGCCAGAATAGTTTTTCACAAACACATCTTTTTTATCTTCGAGATCGACAAGGTGCAAAACATCCTCTATTCTAGTCTTTCTTTCATTCCTATCAATGCCATACATCCTTGCATGGTAGTCAAGGTTTTCTCTTCCTGTAAGTTCCGTGTCCAGAGCAGGTTCTTGAAAAACAACTCCAATATTTTTTCTTACCTTGTCTCGATCCTTAGCGATATTAAAATCAGAAATTTTCGCAGAACCATTTGTTGGGTGCAACAGAGTCGTTAGCATCTTTATCGTTGTAGTTTTTCCTGCCCCATTTGGTCCAAGAAATCCAAAAATTTCCCCTTTTTTTACTGAGAACGATATATTATCAACCGCAGTAAGATCGCCAAATTTTTTTGTAAGATCATCAGTTTTTATTATATCCAAGTCCTTTGTCTCCCTTCAGCTCGCAATATCGCCTTTGCTAATAAAACTATCCAAACGCTATCGTCAAACACAAGGATAACAAAGATTTTTATCCATTGACGTGATGGCACTCTCAAATGCCCTTCTACTCTGAAATTATCGATCTTATTCTCTCCAAAAAGATTCAGTCTAAAGAAGAGCTACATAAAGCCAAAATCAAACTATGCAAAAAATACAAAATCGATAACATCCCTCCAGACAGCGAGATACTGGCTCATCTGCCCTCCGATTTTTCAGAGGCAGAAAGAGAAACAGCTGTTGCCGTTCTTCGCAAAAAACCTATGAGAACAATATCTGGTGTTGCAATTGTGGCCGTGATGACTTCACCTGAAAAATGCCCACATGGAAAATGCATCCCTTGTCCGGGAGGTCCTGAAAACAATACTCCTCAAAGTTATACAGGACACGAACCAGCAGCCATGCGGGCGATAATAAATGATTTTGATCCATTTATGCAAACAAAAAGTAGAATTGAACAATTGAATGCAATTGGTCATTCCACAGATAAAATCGACCTTATCTTGATGGGGGGAACATTCACAGCTAGACTGCCTAGTTATCAGAAATGGTTCGTCAAAAGATGTTTCGATGCGTTAAATAAAAGACAGTCTTCTTCATTGAAATCAGCGAAAAAGAAAAACGAAAATGCACAATCACGTTGCATAGGACTTACTGTTGAAACCCGCCCAGATTGGTTTAGATTGCAACACGCCGATCAAGCATTGGACCTTGGTGCAACTCGCATTGAACTTGGCGTACAGACAGCATTTGACGATGTTTTGTATAACATGAATCGTGGACATACGGTCACGGATTCTATCTCTGCCACCCGCATTGCAAAAGACTGTGGGTTTAAGGTATGTCACCACATTATGCCGGGCCTACCTGGTTCAGATACAAAACGTGATATCGATTCTTTTAAAACAATTTTTGAAAATCCAAATTTTAAACCTGATATGATTAAAATCTATCCAACATTGGTAATCAAAGGAACCAAACTATATGACATGTGGAAATCTGGCGAATATGAACCATTGAGTAACACAGAAGCATCAAAGAGCATAGCAAAGATGAAGGAATATGTTCCAGAATGGGTTCGCATACAAAGAATTCAACGAGATGTCCCCTCACCATATATCGAGGCAGGGGTTGACAAAAGCAATTTGCGTCAAATGGTAGAAGCTGAGATGAAAAAACATGGCAAAGCCTGTAGATGCATTAGATGCAGGGAAATCGGTCACAAATCTCTAAAGGAAAAAATAGAGATTGATGAAGACGATCTTGGTTTTGATATCTACCACTATAATGCAAGCAATGGAGAAGAAATATTCATTTCTATCATAGATCAAAAAAGTGATGGAATTATTGGCTATCTAAGATTGCGCGATGTTACTCAACCTCACCGTCGTGAGCTTCTAAGAGCTCCTTGTATGATAATAAGGGAGCTAAAGGTGGTGGGAAGGGAGCTTCCTCTTGGCAAGAAGGGAAAAAAGGGTTGGCAGCATAAAGGATTTGGAAAAGAACTCATTAGAGAAGCAGAACGCATATGCCTTGAAGAGTTTGACAAAAAACAGTTGTTCGTCCTAAGCGGTGTTGGAGTTAAAGAATACTATAGATCCCTTGGCTTTAGAGATGACGGAGTATATCTTTACAAGGAGCTATAAGCATTTGAATTTTTTTTGCTCAGTAAAATCAGAAAAAACTAGTCTGAAAAATATATATTTTTATATATGTTTAAGCAGGAAGCATAAAAGAACGTAAACTTAGAGTTGTACCACAGCTAGCCTTGATGGTTGTTACATTTCAATCTTTACTTACTTCATCTAATGCCCTTTTAGCAAGTGCAAGCGCATCGTCATAACTTGTAATTTTTATCTTTTCTGACATGCTTTCAGTTTCTTCAAACACGTCTGGGCGTTTTGCAAACATTGATGTAGGTTGTTGTTTCTCCACTTCTTGAAAATCTGTCACCAAGGTCTGAAGTTTTCCAAGTCGTTCCTCTTCTTTCAACTCTTTAACAATATCTGGTTCATCCAACATAGAAGGATACTCCATATCTAATATAACACTATCTGGTTCCCCTTCTCCCTTATAGAAAAAATCCACTTCATCTTCAATCAAATCCTCTAAACCCTTTTCATGAAATAAGTCCATAGATTTCTTCTTATGCACTTTTCTCCTGTAAGAACCCATCTTTTTCTCTCTCGATCCAAAATACAAAATACATCAGCCCTTAAAAAGGTAACTTTATAATTCATTTTTTTGACCAATCCTTGTCGTAAGGCTATAATAACATGTACTGTTTTGGAAGTTTTATATGAAAATCCAAACACAATGTGTACCTTGTCTATTGAAACGCATCATCTTTGAAGCAGAACAAAGCACCAAGGATACTAAAACAAAGACTAGGGCAATACGTAATGCATGTATGGCCCTTTCTGAATTGTATGATCCTGCTAGATGCAGTGCAACAATTGCAACAAAAGTACACAAACTCGTGTATGAAACCCTTGGTGACAACGACCCATACAAAGAGTTAAAACATCAGAGCAACAAAGTTGCAATATCACTTATTCCACAAGTTGAGAAACTCATAAGAAAGTCCGAGGATCCATTAAAGACGAGTATAATATGTTCAATCGCTGGAAATAACATGGATTTTGGAATTGATGGTGCCATTTCCCATCCAGATATGCTCAACGAGGTTTTTGAAAGAACAATATCTGAGGGACTTGGTTATGACAACACAGAAAGAGTGAAGAATTTATTAAAAAAATCAAGAAACGTACTGTTATTTACAGACAATTGTGGCGAGATTGTTTTTGATAAAATATTATGCCGGGAGTTAAAAAAGTACAATCCAGATATTTCTCTAACGCTTGTTGTGAAGGGCGAACCCATACTTAGTGATGCTACACTAGAAGACGCAAAGGAATTAAATTTCAAAGACGTAGTTGACGAAATTCTTACGACGGGTTGTTTTGCCGTTGGTGTTGACTTTGAAAAACTCCCATCGAATCTTAAAGAAGCATTAAAACAGACCGATTTGATAGTTTGCAAAGGAATGGCCAATTACGAATCTTTTTCAGAAACAAATTACCGCCCGATTGCATATCTATTAAGAACAAAATGTGATGCCATTGCAAGTTCGATGAAGCTACCTCTCAACATTAATACGGTAAAGCTGTATGAATGAAAAATTATTTTGCCATCATTGCTCTTAACCAATCAACAACATTTTCTGCATGATCAGCAATATCATCTACCCAGTCAGCAATCTTTAACAGATGATAGAGATCCATGGAATCAAGCTTCTTCTCAAGCTTATAAATGCCCCGGGTCATCTCAATTTTCTTCCTGTCTGCTTCCCATTCCAAGCGATGAACTTTGTAGATGAACTCCTTGGTTTGCTCTCTCCCACGTTTTACAAACCTTGCTTCAACTAGGTCCTTAGTGTTCTCAACAGCATTTCCCATAGCACCTGCTGTTTTAATAACTAACTTTGCATGATCGATGAATACTTCCTGCAGTTTTTTGGGAATTTTCGTACGGCGCATATCAAGCATAAATGCAATGTTTTCCGCGCGATCAAGAATCTTATCCTGCTCTCGTAACGCCATCATAAATTTACCTTTATCAACATGCATAAAAATGGCAGAGGGAAGATGATTTCGAATGTTGCTTTTAATCAAATCTGCCTCGTGTTCAATTTTTGATATTTTCTTTATGATATTTGAAAAACTATTATAATCGCCAGCATAGTATTTAATCAAGCCATCTCCAAGTAAATCCATACATTCACGTACTTTTTCCATGTGTTCCACTAATTGGCCAAACGGCGATTTTTCCCTAAGATCATCGGTCACCATCTCTCTAAAAGGGCCCCTTTTACCTTCCATTACTTCACCTATGTTAGGGCCATATTATGAACATCCAACATAAAAAAATTCCGATTACACGGCAACTTTCAACAAATCTTATTTATATCTTTTCATTTGTATTGTAGTTCCTATTCACACAACGCCCATCGTTTAGATTAAACTGAATTGTCTTTTCCTGTTTTTGCTTCAGTATATCAACTATTGTAACCGTAATGCTATCATTTCTTACATCAATAATGTTGAATGTATTGCCAAAATGTGCCCTGGTTCTGTTACAAGAAAAAGTACCTGCATTAACTAACAACGTTTTATGAATTTTGACTCCGTACGGCACATGTCTGTGACCCATTAAAACTAGTGGAATTTCATTCTTCAAAATAATGTCAAGAGTTTCACCAGCATCTTCAATAATGTTTTTCTCCCTACCTGAATTGGGTACCGGGATTAAGTGATGATGAAAACCAACAATCGTTAATGGCTTTTCCAATGAAACGCCCTCTTCAATCAGCTTGTGACGTTCTCTACCAAGCCGTCCATCATCCTTATCAGGTTCACTTGATGAAAGTCCAACAAAGCTTAGATCTTTGTATGTATGAATGAAACTTGACTCGCCAAAAAATTCAGGGAAAAGCTTGTATCCAAGGTTTCTTTCATCATGATTACCAGGAACCAATAT
>CAYLOF010000031.1:0-10909 GCA_964385215.1 uncultured Thermoplasmatales archaeon | reverse complement strand
GCACCAGTCCATCAATTTAGATAACAAAATTAGATTTAGTTTTTTTTCTTTATCTGAAGCATTTTTTAATTGATTCACTTTATCATCTCCCTTTTTTCGCTTCATCCATAGTTGTTTTCCTTCATGCAAAAAAACCACATTTTTATCACCCATTTTATCGACAGACAGCTTACCAATATTGAAATGGTAACTCCCATGCATGCTTTCTGTCAAAACTTCCCAATCCTCACCACATTCCTTTAATTTTTCAACCAATTCTTTAACCTTCATTTTTTAGCCTTCATTTTTTAATGATTTTAATAAAATTTAGACTTTAAAGGAGGACATGAAATCTCTTGTAACATGTCAACAAGATAAACCATCTTACCTGCATCACACACATCAAAACATTCTCTGCAAGAAGAACATCCATCAGATGCACCTGGAACTAAAGCAACAGTACGATCGACACCACGACCAACAAAACACACGGCATTCTTCTTTTTAATCTCTGCGCAATAACGAACACACAGACCACATAAATCACAAGGAGTCTCCGGGGTTTTCAGCTTAAAACGAGATTCTTTAATATCATACTCCTTTGCTAGCGTTGCATATGAACCAACAGGACATCCTGCCGATGATAATTCAATAAGCATTTTTCGAATATTTTCAACTTTTTCAGTTTTAGTATTAACTACCAAACCCTCTTCTACTGGATAACAACAGGATGCTACAAGTCTTTTCCGACTGCCTTTTGCAATTTCCACCATGCAAAGCCGGCATGCCCCATAGGGTTTAAGTCTGTCATCGTGACAGAGACTTGGGATGGCGATACCTGCCTGTTGAGCTGCCTGAATGATTGTCATCCCTTCTTCCGCCGATACGTTCTTCCCATCAATTGTTAACGATATGTTCTTCATCATTTTCACCTTTTTTAGCATTATCTTTTTATTAAATCATTATCAATAAATTAAAGTTCAAGAAGGGAAAAAAATTTACCTCCTTCGCAAATATTTTCGCAGTCACGACAAAAGCCACAGTTTTCTTCTGGAACTAAAGATACTTTACGATCTACGCCCCTGCCAACAAATCCAATTACATTTCCTTTTTTAATCTCCGCACAGTAACGTACACACAGGCCACAGAGAGTACAATAGGTCGGTTTTTCAGCAGGAAAACGCGACTCTTTTATCATCCTCCATTCGCTTTCTTCGTCGCTCTTTTTGACACACTCACACAGACCATACTTCTCAGCTAAAGCATACAATGGTCCAGTAGGTGCCAAAGGCAACAATAGCTCCAAAATTATTTTACGGATTTTATTTACCCTTTCAGAAGAGGTTTTTACTATTAATCCCTCTTCCACTGGGTAACAACATGCTGCTACCAACCTCACCCTGTTATTCTTTACTACTTCTACAGTACATAATCGGCATGCACCATATGGTTCAAGATCTTCATGGTTACACAATGTAGGGATTTCGATACCAGCAGTCTTGGCAGCCTGAAGAACAGTCATCCCCTCTTTGGCTTTAACCTCATTCCCATCAATCGTTAATGATATATTTTTCATTATTTCTAACCTTTCTAGCTATCTGTTAATTCTTTTACTTACATTCTTTACTGGATATCTTCGAAACTGCATCGAAATTACATACCTCGAAGCATGCTCCACATTTTATGCACTTTTCAACATCAACTGTGTAAACACCTTTTTTCTCACCAGATATTGCACCTGTAGGACATTTCTCCAGACAAAGACCGCATCCTTTACATTTCTCTGGATCGATATAATATTGAATAAGTTCTTTACACACCTTTGCAGGGCATTCACCTTGAAGATGCGCCTCATATTCATCTCTAAAGTATTTGAGAGTGCTAAGAACGGGATTCGGAGCGGTTTGACCAAGGGCACACAATGATGCATCTTTAACAACCTCGCATAGTTCTTCAAGGAGTTCAATATCCTCCTCATCAGCCTTTCCCGATGTAATATCGTTCAAAATTCGGAGCATGTGGCGCAACCCCTCTCTGCAGGGCGTACATTTTCCACAGGATTCCTGTGAGAGAAATTTGACAAAATACCGAGCGATATCCACCATGCAGGTATCCTCATCCATAACGATCATACCGCCAGAACCCATCATTGAACCAACTTTACCGAGTTCATCAAAATCTACGGGAATGTCTAGCTGACTCTCAGGAATGCATCCTCCAGATGGGCCACCAGTTTGTACTGCTTTAAACTTTTTCCCGTTTGGTATGCCACCACCGATATCATATATGATCTCTCGTAATGTGATTCCCATGGGCACTTCAACTAGCCCTGTATTATTGACGTTTCCAACCAAAGAAAATATCTTGGTTCCTTTACTATTTTCTGTCCCCATGTTTCTAAACCAATCTGCTCCTTTGTTGATGATAAACGGAACATTCGCCCACGTCTCAACATTGTTCAAACACGTTGGCTTATCCCACAATCCCTTTTCCGATGTATGGGTATATTTTGGTCTTGGCTCTCCAACTTTTCCTTCGATTGCTGACATCAGGGCACTGGATTCACCAGAAACAAATGCACCAGCACCTCTATGTATCTTGATAGTAAAATCAAACCCGGAGCCAAGGATATCTTTACCAAGCAGTCCATACTCCTCAGCCTGTTTTATCGCAAGTTCAGTGTTCTCCACAGCAAGAGGATACTCCTGGCGTACATAGACATATCCTTCATGCGAACCGATTGCATAAGCGCCAATAATAAGCCCTTCGATAACACTATGAGGATTCCCCTCCATCAAACTTCGATCCATATAGGCACCAGGATCTCCCTCATCACAGTTAACGATAACATATTTAGGCTCACCAGGCGCGTTACGAACACTCCCCCATTTCCTACCCGCTGGGAAACCACCGCCACCTCTGCCACGAAGATTAGCTTTTTTAACTTCACCAAGTACTTTTTCAGGTGTCATTTCAGAAAGTGCCTTTCCAAGAGCATTGTAACCATCAAGAGCAATGTAGTCGTCAATGTTTTTAGATTCAATTTTGCGATTGTTTCCAAAAATAAGCCTCGTTTGATTTTTATAAAATGGTATTTCAGACTCATGAACAACTTTTTTACCAGTTTTTAGATCAGTATACAGCAAACGGTCAATTATTTTACCTGCTTTTATTGTCTGAGAAACGATATCCGTTACATCTTCTATTTTTACCTGAAGATAACATATCTCCTCAGGGTAGATAACAACAATAGGTCCTTTCTCACAGAATCCATGACAACCAGTCCTTTTAATCTCTACCTTGCCTTCCAATTTTTGTTTTTTAAGTTCATTTTCAAAGGCACTGACAACTTTTTCGCTACCATATGCATGACAACCCGTTCCAGAACATATCGAAATACATGACTTGCTAGAATCTCTCTTCTGTAACAACTCTTTTCTGAGTTTTTCCATATCAGATGTTGATTGTAATTTTTTCATATGCATCACCTAACTCGATTTGGGGGGCTTGCTCTCATGTATAATTGGGATTACTCCCTTTCTTTTGTCCTCGCTCCGCTCTACCTCTTTCATACGGTATTTTGAAAGGATTTCTCCTACCTTTGATGAATCAAGTTTTCCATAATGCACATCATCCACCATCATCACTGGCCCTAAAGCACAGCAACCAAGACAATTCACACCCTCTAAAGTAAACTTAAGATCAGACGTTGTCTCACCAGGTTCAACTCCTAAAAATTGTTCTGCTGCATCCAAAATTTTCGGTCCTCCTCTCACATGACAAGCAGTCCCCAAGCATACTCTAACAAGGTGCTCTCCCTGGGGATCCAAGCTGAATGCCTTATAAAACGTGGCGATGTTAAGAATCTGAGACATTGGTATATCTAATCTTTCTGAAACCCACATTAACGCAGGTTTAGGAAGCCAATGGTTTTTAGCCTGAATTTTTAGAAGAATCTGAATCAAAGCACTTTTATCACCGTTATATTCATCTATAATCTTGTCAATATCTCGCAACTCTTGCACCATTTCTCTTACTGATTCTTCTCTCCGTTTGATGCGTTTTAATTCCTGGAAATGGTGCATTGCTTCGTTTTCAAGTTTTTTAAGTTCAGCATTTAATGGTGGGCGATCAAGACCTAATGAATAATATTCAGAAAGAAGTTCTAAGCCTCGCAGTAGAATATCTGTTTTACTTAGGTCAGATGTTTTTTCTAACTTAGATAAGGCCCTTTTCTGCTCTTCTGTTAATCTTACGCCAACAAAATGGGTTTTGGCTTTTTCTTTTTTCATATAACACCTCTTGTTTAACGGTTTAACACCATTCCTTGCTGAAGATTTGCTTGTTTGTTAAAAAGGTATTTGCGAATCCATAACAATATTTAATCATGTTTAATCGTTACACATATTTATGGGCATAAAAGACTATATAGCCCCTACATTTCAAAGAAAAAGTGATACTATGGAACGATTAAGTGTGTCTTTAGACGAAAAATCAATATCAACTATTAAGAAATATCTAGCAAAATATAATACTTCACAGGCAGATATAATTCGAAGGGCACTTAATTGCTTAGAATCCGTGGAAGATGCAACAGAAAAAGCATCCCTCCAAGATATTTTGATATATATAGATTACTTAGCAAACAAGGAGCATCTAATAATAGATATTGCGCATTGGAAATCGATATTCACCGAGATTGGAGAGGGATCCAAAAAATTCTGGGATGAAGTTTATAAGATTGGAGATGCTCATAGAAAAGAGTATTTTGATAAGGACATCAGAGACATAAAACAGGTTTTAGAATATGTTGAGAAAACAAACTGGTATAAATTAAACATCGATTCTAAACAGAGTTTTACACTGGTACTAGCAACCATAGAATCTACAAAATTCATTAAAACCTTTTTTGAAGGATTCTTCAGCAAATATCCACAAAGAGTGGAAGTAGCAGAGGAGTACATGAAACTCAGGATTAACGTTCGTTAGCGAATAGCATGTAAGTCTCCGTTTTTCCAATGCATTGCCCTTAAACCGAAACCATCATTTTTTCATTCTGAAAAACAAATTTTCTAGGTTTTAGACAGGGGAAAATATAAATTACCAGAAATGTTATGTTATATTGGGAACAGAAAAATGGAAATTCTTGCTTGTCCACAATGCGGTAGTAAAGATTTTTATCAGACAACAATACAAGATGAAGTAGCAACCGATAGCAACAAAAAATGGGAATGTTCTTGCAAAGAGTGTGGCTATCAAGGCATTCCCATCATACTAGATAAATATGAGGGCACATTTCAGGGATCACAACCTTCAAATCCTGGATTTATAGGACCATGGATAATCAGAACGCATTTGGACAGTGGGGAAGAAAAAGTTTTAGAGGTGCTTTGGGAAGATGCACAAGACTGCATACAGGCACTACAACTGGAAAGAGGAGACAAAATTAGGGTTACACTAGACCAAAAAGTGTGGTGCATCGAAAGACTTCATGAACAGTAATGAATTGATGACTGATATAGAGCCCAATGTGTCGCTCTGACTAAACCGTATAAAACCGGAAGATAATGTAAAATACTTTTCCTCTAGTCGTTGTAAAAATTAATAAAAAAGTCGTAGTCGTTCCGAGGGAAGATTTTCCAGATGCAGTTGTGCCTAATAACTCTCAGGTTGATGTTATTCACCTGATAAGTGGAGGATAAAAGTAAAGGTTTTTCTTAGTTGATAATTCATTACGGTTTGAATGTTTTCTGTATCTTCTTCACTTGATAGTTCAATGTTTACCTAACCAAATGTTACTGATACCCACTCACCGACATAATGAGCTATACCTATCACCAGCAAGGCAATACTCAAATGCTCTAAAACCACCTTCCAAGACTTTATTTTTTGCCCCTTAGCAATACTAAAACTAAGGATACATAGCATCGACAATCCCCAGATAACACTTACGACAATTGCTGATGTGAGTTCTAGCAACAAAACGGGAATAAGAAACGTTAATGCAATAGCGAATTTACAGACGAAGGTAGACAGTGTTGATTCCCATATCTCTTTTGCTGTGTGTTTATTCTCAGATTCTTCAGAAATATGAATGCCCAGTGCATCTGATAGTGAATCAGCTATAGCTATTGTAAAGATCCCGCCAATAACTGCAAGTTTTGAATTAGTACCCGAACTAAGACCCACCATTAATCCAAGAGTGGTAATTATCCCAGAGGTCAAGCCAAAGCAAAATCCAACTTTTAATGAATGTTTCATCATAGCCGTTATTACTATTACTCTAAATAACTCTTGGCACACATGTAGTTCTTAAGCTCCACAACGTGTTATAGATGGTCTCTAAACACCTCTTTTTGTCCTCACGATATAAAATTAGACTTTTTACCTGACAGAAACAAGATTCATTGGTTTGTTTTTAGGGAGGGGCAAGGTTATAAACTCTCGAACCAAAACTTTTATAGTTCACAATTGTTAACATTTTTGTTAAATGATTTGCAGAAGGTAGAAAAATGATAGTATATTTATGTGGAGAAAAAGGTTGTTGTCCAAGCGTAGAAGTAAAAAACGATTGTGTAACCATTGGCGAGGATAATAATATATGTACGTTAACAAAAGAGGAATGGAATGCACTTAAGGACAAAATAAAAAGTGGTGAGTTATAAGTAACAACTTTTTCTTTACCTTATATCCTATATCAAGTGGAATATCATCTCATCGATAGTATAATCTTAGAAACTATGGCTTATCTGTAGAGGTATCTACATTAAGCAGCATGAGGGGTTTAATGAAATCAAAAGAGAAACTGATCGAACAGGCTTATCGTCTTGCATATAAATATGAAGCGGAAATGGGTAGTTGCCCTCAATGTGTTCTGGCAGCTATCAAAGAAACTCTTGATATGGGCGACGAAGCTACTATCAAAGCAGCAGATGCATTGGCCGGGAGGGCTGCTCTTTCTACAAGAGGAACATGTGGTGCCCTTGTGGGAGGTATGCTAGCTATAGGCTCCATTGTGGGAAGAGAATATGTTGATTTTAAAGAAGGGAAAAAGAAACGACGTGTATTTAAATATGCGAAAAAATTGTGTGATAAATTCCTTGATGAATATGGTTCACCAACTTGCCAGGGGGTTCAAAAGAAAATATTTGGTAGATCATTTGACCTATTGGATCCGAAAGAATATGAGGAATTTGAAAAAGCAGGAGCGCATGTAGATAAATGTCCAAGTGTGTCCGGTAATGTGGCTAGATGAACTGCTGAAATAATTTTAGATGAACTTAAAAAATAACGAAGACGTGAAATAGGGGAAAAATAATGTTTCCGATTCCTCCCACCCACAGATCCCGTTTACTGATCTATAGATGTTTCGAATCATTTGGCTAAATCTACATAGATTCAATATGGATTGAATGGGTGTGTTAATTTTGCACAAAGTCGGAATGATGAATATGTTAGAAGTCAAGGACCTTAAAGTTAAGGTAGAAAACAAAGTTATTCTTGATAGTATAAGTCTTAACTTGAAAAGTAAGGAAAACTACATTTTATTCGGTCCGAACGGATCTGGAAAAACAACATTCATTAACGCCATCATGGGCATTAAACCATATGAAGTGGTTTCTGGAAAAATTGTGTTCATGGGAAAGGATATTACAAGAAAAGATGTCGATGAACGGTCAAAACTTGGCATCTCTGTAGGATTCCAAAACCCTCCGGAAATAACAGGGATTAAGTTAGCAGATATATTGAAGGTATGTCTCGGCAAAGATTCTATGGACAAGTTCAGTGAGGGAGAGAAAAAGCTGATAGAGGCTTTCAAGCTCACTGCTTTCCTGGATAGAGATATAAATGTTGGTTTCTCTGGGGGAGAGCGGAAGAGAGCTGAAATTCTTCAGATGATGTTTCTGAAGCCGAAGCTTCTTCTTCTTGACGAGCCTGATTCTGGAGTTGATGTTGAAAGTTTAAGGCTGATTGCCTGTGAGATCCAACGATTCGTTGATAACACGGAAAGCTCGACGCTTATCGTCACCCATAAAGGTGATATTTTAGAATATATAAAAGCAAAGTATGCATGTGTAATTCTTGAAGGTAAAAACCACTGTTTCGCAGATCCTAAGCGTGTATTTGAAACTATAAAAAAAAGTGGTTATAAGGAATGTGTTGCCTGTCAAAAAAGAGTTGAGGAGGAATGGTAGCGTGGTTAAAACAAACGAATTGACACGTATACCTCATACAATACTTGAAGAAGCATATAAAACAGGTATTGATACGAGTGAAGACAACCGTTCAGGCACATTATTCCATGTTGACCAATCAACCATATACTCCAAGATTAATGAGCTCTTCAAGGGAAAAATAGAGCTCATGGATACCTATGATGCTCTACATAAGTATCCATGGATTGATAATTATTGGTGGAAATTAGTTGATAAAGAAAAAGACGAATTTACAAGGAATGTCTCGAAGAACTTCAGTGGTGGTTATTTCATGCGAATATTACCAAATGTGGAGGTAACTGTCCCACTTCAATCATGTCTTATGATAACAGAAAGAGATTTGGAACAGCGTGTGCATAATATCATTATAGCCGAGGAGGGATCAAAGGCTCATATTATAACCAGTTGCATCCAGCATCCGGTAGCAGATCAGGCATCTCACCTTGGAGTATCAGAAATTTATGTGAAGAAAGGAGCTATGCTAAACTTTACTATGATCCATAGCTGGGGTGAGAAGACTTTGGTAAGACCGAGAAGTGCGGCACTAATAGAAGATCAGGGGACGTTTGTGTCAAACTATATCTGTCTGAAACCAGTTAGAGATGTGCAGATGTATCCAGTAGCTATTTGCAATGGTAGGGATTCTAAAGTGAGTTTTAACAGCATCCTTTATGGTCACAAAAATTCTGTTCTTGATATCGGGTCGAAAGCGGTGTTAAACGGAGCGGACAGTAAGGCGGAGATGATCACCCGCGCTATCGCCAGAGAAGGTGCAACAATGATCGTGAAAGGCATGATAGATGGAAGCAACTCAAACTGTAAAGGTCACTTAGAATGCAGAGGGCTTATACTTGATGATGAATCGTTTATACATTCTGTACCAGAACTCATAGCACGAAAAAAAGGGACTGAAATAACTCACGAGGCAGCTATTGGCAAAATTTCGGAAAAGGAAATCGTATACCTGATGACTCGGAATCTATCTCGGGATGAAGTAGTTTCCATGATTGTTCGGGGTTTTATGGATGTAGGCATCATGGGGTTACCTAAAGCCTTAAAGGAGGAAGTCAATCACATCGTAGATCTAGCAGCTGAAGGCAGCTAAAACCTTAACAAAATTTCAAATTCAAAAATAAAAAGGAGAAAAAAAGGTTTTACAGTAAAAAAATTGCTAAAATACAATATGAATCCTCCTGGTGAACCATTGATAAAAATAATTGCTTTAATTTTTACTATTTAAAAACATGACAATAACTGCATGTTAATTCCACTTTCTATCTTCTATTCGCTGTATGATTCTCTTTGAAAGATTAAATCTGCTTTCTTTTGGAAAACCCGGGAATGCGTTTATTTCGACTACATACACACTGAAATCTTTACCAATCATTATATCTACCCCTGCAAAATTGATATTCATTGCCTTTATCGTTCTGATCCCAATCTTAACCGCCCTGTCGATAACTTTTTTAGGAAATTTTTTGAGAAACCGAGTAGTCCTTTCGTTTCCTCCCTGGGATATATTTGCTGTGATCGCATTTTTCTCGTTTGTTCTCGGAAGGATATACAGCATTTCATCATAAAAGGCATAAAGCCTCAAATCAAATATTATATCATCCAGTTTGTAGGTATCTATTGCCTCTTCGATGACAATATCTTTTGTTAAAATCTCTTTCAGGAATTCAACGTTATCTGTTATATCTATAAATGTCCAACCGTACTCAGAACGTAGACTAACTATCTTACCACCCTCAAATCTGAAATTCGTCTTCCAGTTTCCCTTCTCCATGTATGTTATACCCTTACCCATAGAGCCGTATCGAACCTTTAAAAACAGTTTTTTGTTTTCCTGGCCGACCAACTTTAAAATATCATTATACTTCCGTGTGTAGTAGGGCATGGGTGTATTGATCCCTTTTTCAGATAAAATAGTTTTTGTAAGCTCCTTGTCACGGTCAATAGCAATTTTCAACGGATGATTTATAAAATGTATTTTCTTCCCACGATAAACCTTTCTGAGAATCCGGTGAGTTTCAGACCAAAAAGCCCTGAACTTGTTATAAAAATATACATTCCCGTAAACACCTTTATATCCTTCTTTCTCAATGTGTTTATCCCAATATGCAAAGGGAAAGAACAGATAGATGATGAGCGTGTCACTTTCGATTAAAGGTAACCCATTTTTCTCAAGAAGGTCATACGTAGCGGTAACCCACTTCAGTTTTTTTGAATGATGTTTCTGCAACTGCTTACAAAATAGATTGTAGGATTCCCAGTCTGATTCATCTCCTAAAACAAGTACGGTAGTATTCATAAGTAACATTCAGACAGAATAGATACACGTTTTTCTATTTTGTGGGCAAGGGATATTTCTCTGAAATCGTAACATTATGTTTCTCCTGATAAATTTTAAGTCATTTAATGAGGTTGAGATCTTGAGATGATTCTTTGTTAAATCAGTGAATGTTACGAAATTGCAGGAATATCGCATCAGTACATCTTAAATTTTTCCATAAGGATATATTTTGTAACAGATATCGTGTTTTAGACTGATTTCATCTAAGAATCTCTCTTTACTCACAGGCTTCCACTGCGTAGTATCTCCGCCCATCTGGTTTTCCATAAAATATCCACACTGGTTTGTAAAATTCCTGTGATTCTAGTTCTATGTAAGAGTAATATCCTAATGATATATTGTAGATTTCGAAAGGTTCTAT
>CAYLOF010000030.1:0-10934 GCA_964385215.1 uncultured Thermoplasmatales archaeon | reverse complement strand
GGTTGAAGTTTTCGTTAAAAGTTGCTTCTTCGTTTTCATGGACTAAAGGATCTTCCTGGCCGATTACTTCTGGTAAAGGACAAGGAGGTATGTCATATGTCCCAGAAAGGACAATGCTCTCGCTTGCTTCAAAATTAATATCGGCTACTTCAGCCCCTGGCGGAATTGCAAGTGAAAGTATTTTTGATGGGAGGTTGGGTTTGCCGGGGATTAGTAAACGGCCGAAATTTTCGGTATGGATCTCCTGCCCATCCTCAGTATGTACGATATCAAACGAATCTAAACATACTGTAAACGTCACTGTATCCTCATTGCTATCCCCAAATACATTTATGCTTGTAAACGCTAGACAAATTAAGCTTATTATAATCCCATATGTGATTATTTTGTTTTCATATCTTTTTTTCATATTTTTCCCTAGATATATTAATAGGTAAACTCTTTATAAGTTCTTCTAACTCTTGTAACTGCAAAACTATATGAAGAATAATACTAGTAACTCAATTGAAAATTGAAAGAAAATGCAATCATACATTTGTTTTCTTAAGCGTACACGGCTGATATGCATACATCCAATACGCATAACCTGGCATGAACGTATCTGCAAAGTTGTAACTCTGACCTGACCTATCCCAACCGAACACATGATCATTGATGATACCAGCAGTTACAGCATCAGACCAGGAAATATCATTAACTAGGATGTCGGTTTTGTTTACTGGTCGATTGTATGGCACACCAACAATGTTCCAGTCTGCTTCAAGATCTGTGATATAATCATCTGGTGTGATAGTAATGTTTTCAACCCATAGTTCACATGGTTCATATGCGTAGAGCCAGTAGCCATAGCCTGGTTCAAGAGTGTAAGCAAAATTGTAGCTCTGAAAAGTGCGGTTCCATCCAAAAACATAATCATTAATATAACCATTTGTAACTGCACCATACCAGGTGTAATTCGCATCAGCATATTCCACAATAATATCTGTTTTATTCGATGATTGGTTAAATGGCAGAGAGACAAAATTCCAGTTGTTGGAAAGATTTGTAATAATTTTATTAACAAATGGATTATAAGGAATGACATCAGAGATAATTATATGTAAATAATCATGGAATGTTGGGTTTAATGTGACATAGCTACCAGGACCTCTTTCAGCATATAGTAAGAGCGTTATTTGACCATCATTATTAATATAATTCGAGAAGTTTGAGCGAATATGTTTTTCAAGGAAACCATCTCTATTACCTGCCCAATTATCCATAAATCTGTTTTGTCCACTTTGCCCATCTCCATTGCACCATTGTCCTTCAACGTAATTCCAAATGTACATTTCTATCTGAGTGCAGTAATCAGCATAACCTTCCCAGATAATCTCCATGTCGTCGATTTCTGCCGGATCTTCGTCAATAGTGAACTCAAATATGTGTGTTGATTCATAATAGTTTGTTGGATTAGGTGAAATATATCTATTTGCATCTGAGTCTCCACCTATAGCATCGGAATATGATATCTTAGTATATGCACCAGTTACAAGTGAGTCGATTTCTGTGCTAACGGGCATTCTTACTCCATCAATATTGCCATTCCAAGTATATGTTTGATATCCCCATCCAAACTTGTCGATACCAGCCCCATTTGTAAAGTCATACATTGTTTGATTTGCTGAAGCAATTTGAAAAACATTGGCACTAACAGCTTCACTTACATCAGAATCTACTGATGTTGCGACAACCTTGATTTTTGCTTGTTCCGAGTAAACATCAGGAACTATCCAATCATATGAACCGGTATCGCTAATTGTATCAATAAATTCATATGTAAATCCATCATCAATAGAATAATATAAATCTACCTGTGGGATTTCAGTATTATTGGTATCGGTGGTTTCCCATAAAATTGTCTGGGTTGTTCCACTTACAAATAACTCATCTCCTTTAGGCCATATTACATGAACCGCTGGTTCATTTTCTGTATAAAGAGGAACTTGCATCACAATACAGTGAATTGCACCTGCAGCTGGAATTATATCATAACAATCAATTGGTATAATCTCAACATCAACACCTGCAGCTGCTGAATAATTGGCAAATGCCTCAGCATCTTCATCAGCATACGATGGATTACCATCTGAATAATATGAAGTGAAGATGCGGTCATTCACTCGAAATGCATTTGTATATGTATAATGAGTACTACCAACATTCCATGCAGGCGTACGATAGACTTCAAAACCTAAAGCTTCCATATATGGAACTGCATTATCAGTAATCTGGATGGCTGTTGGATTAGATCCAGGTTTAAACTTTGATATAATCACTGTATCTTCATCAATAATCATCATCCACATGTCAATGTGACCTGTACCATCTACACTAGATGGCAACTGTGGCATTATATGCAATGTATCTATTCCTTGATATTGTTGATATAATCCAGCTAAGAAGCTTTCGTTGAACCCTTGCGAAACAGGATTGTCTATATTTATTAAAGATGTTACAAAACCACTTCGATTGGGGCCTGGTTGAAAATTCCCACCTGAGTAATATACTCCCATATCATAGGTTATCATATTGAAATGATCGTCTCCAATAAGAGTTGGAATGAAATTATCTAAAGGACGTGATTGATAGTAATGACTATCGACGATTCCAAGGGTGCCGTTTTGCCATATAAAATGTGGACCATAATCACGTAACCAAAGAGCATTTCCGGGCTCAATTATAAATTCAACCTTGCTCATATTGGCCCCGCCAGCCGTAAAAAGATTTATCGCAGAATTTTGTTGAGAAGTACTTGGAACCACCACATATGCAATTTCATCATGTTCGTCATCATCTGTCAATGCTACAACCAAATCACGGACTACCGTAGGCCACTGACTTGACGTATAATAATAAAGTACTCCTTTACTTGGACTATATTCTGGAGGGGATTCAATTAAACCCGAAGAAGGATGATCCTTCGTATTGACGCTTTTAATTGCATAGGGATACATTGCTTGTTGAGGATTATATGGAGTACCTCCTTCTCGCCATCGTGGTAATACAGATGATGTATCATCATAACCTGTTATTGATGGAGTAATACTTGATCCGATGAATATTATTGCCATTCCAATTACAACAGCTTTTATATGTTTATCATATCTCATTTTATTTGCTCCATATGGTTTTTAAATTAAATAATAGTACTATATTAACGATAAGATATTTTGTACTTAAGCGTTTCCATCGAAATATTAAAACAATGAATTGAATAATATTAAAGGAAGCCCTTTTGGGGTAAATTGAAAACGCCTAAACAGTTTCCACACTACAAAAAGAAAGAAGAGAATATTGTTTTATGCAGTCCTCTTCAACGTACACGGTTGATATGCATACATCCAATACGCATAACCTGGCATGAACGTGTCTGCAAAGTTGTAGCTCTGAGTATTACGATCCCAGCCAAACACATAGTCGTTGATGATGCCACCACTTACTGCATCGGCCCATGTATGATCGCTACCACCGTAATTTACCGTAATGTTTGTTTTGTCAACAGATTCATTATGTGGCACAGCAACTATATTCCAATTTGTCTCAAGATTTGTTATATAATTATCTGAAGTTAGACTAACATTTTCAGCCCAAATTTCACAGTTAGTATATGCATACATCCAATATCCATATCCAGGTTCGAATGTATCTGTAAAGGAATAACTCTGGCTTGCTTTATCCCATCCAAAAACGTAATCGCCAATAATACTTTGAGCGACAGCATCAGACCAATTATACTCTGATCTACCATAAGTTATTTTTAGATCTATTTTTTCCACCGAAAAATTGAAAGGCAGTGATATAAAGTTCCAATCGTCTAAAAGACTAGTTACAATAGAGGAATCACCTCCAACAGTAACATGAATTATTGGACTATACCACCAGGTCTGACCAACGATTTCTTCAACGCCATCTGTTCCATTTAATGATTCATAATATGATGCATTAGTACGTTCTTTTACAAGTCGTAAATAAGAATCATTTCCATAAGTGCTAGGTTCTAATACATTTTTATATATCTGATCCACTTGTGCCTTTGCAACAAAGTAATACTCGCCAGGTGTGTTTATTGTAATATTTTCACTATATGTTATTCCACTGGTATTTCCATCAAATGCTCCATCCCATCCAGTTCCACCAATATAATTTCCAGCATTGCCATCATAATCGGATGTTGAATAATCATAATTATTTACTGGATTAGGGTCAGTTCCCCATTGAATATTCGTATGATCAACAACAAGACTCCCATTCACCTGCCACTCAAAGGTTAATGGAATTCCAGGTGGAACTATACAGTTATTTTCAACAGTATCTGATTGCCATCTAACATATGGTTGAGCTAAATCAGCTTGATGTAACATAAATCTGCGAATTTCAGTCCCCCACCCAAGAATAGTATCATTTCCCATCTCATACTCTGGAACATTTTTTGTCCATGACATTTCTGGCGATATCCATAGAGCACCTGTACCTGGATAGTTACCAAATATTTCATCCTCAACATATGGATCCTCGGCTGGATTTTGAATAACATCAGCAGCATATGCCCAAGGACTAATTCCCCCATACACAGGATAATAGATATATTCAGCAATTGTTTGAACATTATTCTCATCAAAAGCGCCATCTCCACAGCAATCACCCATATATGCTCCTAATCTAAGCGCAGAAGCATCATAAAAGTAAAAATCTGGTGGAGCACCTTCATTTGTGTAACCAGTTATAGGACTAGTCCCATATATATTTAAATTAGTACTTGCCCATGGATAAATAAGGCATCGTACACCTCCATGCATATCTGAGCCAATACGAATCGTATGATTATCAACAAATTTTCGAAGGGTTTTACCATTTTCACTTGCCCATAGTCCCCCAGTTGGAGTTCCTGGTCCATCATGATCTGCCTCCCTATTCAGATCCCATCCATTGCCATCATATCGTTGAACATTGTCAAATCCATAAGGATTGTGAGCTACTTCAATATAAATTTCTCTATTATCAACAAGCCACCTAAGCCAGTCCTTGGAATACTCTGGGCACGGTTCATCAGTAAATGCCATACGCATCAGCCAATCAGTAAACCAATATAATCCAATTGTACCTGCAGTTTCATCACCATGCGGACTTCCAAGCACAAGAACCTCTGGTTTGCGAAAACCCATTGACTCATTAGTTATTCTTACATAGTATAAATCATATCCTCCAGTTGCCTGATTAGTTCCATAAAGGTCATTTGCTTTGAACACTTCAATATAATCTGAATAATTTACCTCCAATGCCTGATACCAACTCACAAGTTCTGCATAACTACTTGGTTTGTAGTACCAATCTGGACCGAAATTTTCCATTGTGTCTTCTGAATTTGGCGCATTAACATCTTGATCGGCCATACCTATCGAATAAGCGCCTACTGATGAACTAATTAACACTAACACAGCAAGTACTATACCTATTACACTCGTTAATCTATTTTTTTTCATTTCATGTCCCCCTTAATATAATGGATATATAAACATAATATTGATAGGGTGATATAAAATTTTCCTTTTTAATCATCTCTCCAATTTTGGGATTAAATTTCAGATCTCAGGATTATGCAGCTATAATAGGCATACATCCAGTATCCGCAACCTGGCTCCAGAATGTCTGCAAATATATATCCTCCACCAGCGCTGTTCCATCCAAAGATGTACTGGTTTACAACACCACTGATTATTGCTTCCGTCCAATTGTATTCAGTTCCATTGTAATATATGACAAAATCTGTTTTACCAACATTCTGATCGTCAGGTACTCCTACAATATTCCAACCAGATTCAATATCTGTAATATAGGTATCAGGATTTGTATTAACGCCAAGAGCCAAAAACTCACAATCATAATATACATACATCCAGTAACCGTATCCCGGTTCAAGGGCATCTTCAAATGTATATCCTCCACCAACACGATTCCATCCAAAGATGTACTGGCTTACAACACCACTGATTATTGCTTCCGTCCAATTGTATTCAGTTCCATTGCAGTTTATAGTAGTATTTGTCGTATCAATAGACTGATTGAATGGCACTGAAACAAAGTTCCAGCCACTAGATAGATTTGCAATATGCACTCCACCAATTTGCACATTTTTTGATACATTGACCGTCTCTCCACCATCATCAATTATCTCTAGTGTTACCGCATATGGGCCTTTATACTCATACTGATGTACTATATTTTGCCCAAAAGAATAGTTACCATCACCAAGATTCCATGTCCAATTAACAATATATCCATCAATATCATAGGACGTACTGTTAAAATAAACTAAATCCGAGACAGTTGGAGAGTGGGGCTCAATGGTAAAGTTTGCAACTGGCAGTTGATTACCAACATAAACAATCTTCTCGGTAAAATCTGTTGCATTGTCATCATCACATACAGTTAGACGTACTATGTAAGAATCATTCATGCTATACTGATGGGTTACATTTTCCCCATATGAAATGTTACCATCACCGAAATTCCATGTCCAATTAACAATATATCCATCAATATCATAGGACGTACTGTTGAAATAAACTATATCAAGAACAGACGAGAAAATTGGTTCGATGGTAAAATTAGCAATTGGATGCGTATTACCAACATAAACAAACTGTTCAGTATAATTTGTTTCACTGCTATTGTCTCTTACAGTTAAACGCACTGTATACGAACCATTTGCATTGTACTGATGTGTCGTGTTTTCAGTGTAAGAATAATTTCCATCGCCAAGATCCCATGTCCAGTTCACAAGGATGCCATCAGAATCATAAGATGTACTGTTGAAATAAACAATGTCTGAAGTTGAAGGCAATGCAGGTTCAAAGGTGAAATTTGCAATTGGCAAGCGGTTACCCACACTAACACTCTGTTCAGTATAATTTGTTTCACTGCTATTGTCTCTTACAGTTAAACGCACTGTATACGAACCATTTGCATTGTACTGATGTGTCGTGTTTTCAGTGTAAGAATAATTTCCATCGCCAAGATCCCATGTCCAGTTCACAAGGATGCCATCAGAATCATAAGATGTACTGTTGAAATAAACAATGTCTGAAGTTGAAGGCAATGCAGGTTCAAAGGTGAAATTTGCAATTGGCAATTGGTTACCAACATAAACAAACTGCTCGTTAAAATCTGTTGCATTGTCATCATCACATACAGTTAGACTTACTGTGTAAGAATCATTCATGCTATACTGATGGGTTACATTTTCCCCATATGAAATGTTACCATCACCGAAATTCCATGTCCAATTAACAATATATCCATCAATATCATAGGATGTACTGTTGAAACAAACTAAATCAAAAGTAGACGGTAATGCAGGCACAAAAGTAAAGTTTGCAATTGGATGTTCGTTACCAACATAAACAAACTGTTCATCATAGCTCGTTGCATTGTCATCGTCCCTTATCGTTAGATTTACTGTATACGAACCATTTGCATTGTACTGATGTGTCATGTTTTCAGTGTAAGAATAATTTCCATCGCCTAAGCTCCAAGTCCAGTTTACAATAATTCCGTCAGAATCATAAGATGTACTGTTGAAATAAACAATGTCTGAGGTGGACGGCTCAGGAGGATTATATGTAAACCCAGCAACAGGAGGTTCATTGCTCACATTTACCGTATGCTCCTTGTAATCAGTAGCACCATCATTGTCTCGTATCGTTAATCGAACTGTGTACGTATTATTATCGCTGTACTGGTGAGAAACATGTCCACCATATGTTCCCGTTGTATCCCCAAAATCCCAAGTGAAATTCACAATGTCCCCATCTGAATCAAACGAGGTGCTATCGAAGTAAACAATATCTGCAGTGGAAGGATTGTCTGGTGCATATACAAAGTCAGCTACAGGAAGTAAATTTATATCATCTTCTTCACCCAAGTCATAAAATACACTCAAATTAAGCTGATTTAGATAGCTTGTATTAATCCAACTAACATTTCTTACCGAATTGGAAACCCGAGATTCATCGATAGAACCATTGAAATAGTATGTCTGATATCTTCCAAGATAAAGTGGTGCATCGTTGGTGGGCAGGGTTGCCGAATAGGCTACTGTATCAATCAATGACCCGTCAACATAATACCGAAGCGTGCTCCCATCATAAGTACCAACAAGATAATGCCATTCCCCATCAACTTCATTGCCAGAAAGAGATGTTGTTCTCCAAGTACCATCGTAAAATCCAAATCCGTTAATCGGCGAGCTACTACCAATATCCATTCTATAAGGCACACTACTCCCATCATAATCTTTTACAAGTACAGGTAAAGTCGTCTCAGTAACATTGGAACTTATCCAAGCTTCCACCGTAATTGCATCAGTAATATCCAAACTATCATTGTCGTTCACATTTACACAATCATCCACACCATCAAATTCGTCAGCCCCGTTAATCATCCCAGTGGCATTTTGATCTACACTGCCAAGTTGTGTTCCATTGTTTTCATATTGAGTAGAATCATAATGAACCCCTGAAATCTCTTGTAGATGTTGAACCATCGCGTAATTATCATTCCAAGTACCTGTAACGTTTTCTTGGCTATCGCAAGGAGGGTTACCATAGTACATCCATATATTTGTATCAACGCTGCTGCTAAGATAAGGTATGTTCACCCAAGCAGTAAGATTACCCTCACCATCATAGCTTTCTATTTCATGGTTAAGTTGAGTGGAATTGTCACTATAAAGAATAAAAGCTATGTCATCACCATCTTCCTGTGCGTGATTAGATAAATTGTTATCCGGATACAGTGAAACAAGCATCGGGAAGTTTGATAAATCCCCATCTACTTTGGTATGATCAATTGTAATTAATTTCCGGTACTCCCAATGAACACTCCACCACGAGGGATCATCTACATTGCCAGTTGTTATCTTAACCTCTACATAATCTTCATAAAGAGTATGATGTGGATTATCAGTACACGGAGTTTGACGTGAACCAGAATTTAGAGTTCGTTCTCCAGAAATGCCTAGATGCAGATAGCCCATATCTGATATGTAGTTGGAGATATTTGATGTGAATGTTTTTACATACACCTGATCTAAAATTTCACCAGATGTAGTTTGATTTACTATTTCCCAAGAGCTAGATGAATAATTCCAAATGTCAAACTCAAAGTCACCTCCATCATCAAGTTCATCATATCCATTCCATAAAACTTGAAAAGCAACAATACTGCTAAGAACTTCATTTATAGTGAAGTTATACCATAAATTTATCCAATTATATTCCGGCAAATCGTCATCCTCAAAATCATAAGATGCCCACTCATTTTTACTTCCATCGTCCATCTCGACATTACTGTATTCAATAGAATCATGTTCAGAATATTGATCGTCTCCTGGTGGCAGGGGCGTATTTTCACCTATGTCCTCAACTTCCCCGGGAGTCCATCCATCTCCTGTATGATATGCTTTATTAGAGTTCGATTCAGATATATTATATGTCGCAATTGCACGGTCACTCTTAACAGCAGAATCTTGTCTCTCATCAGCATTGTTAGCCGCAATACCATCGTATTGAAAGCTGTTTACCACAGGAGCAGTAAAAGTTGAAACAAGTAATATACCAATTAGTAGAACGAGTGCATTCTTACTAAAATGTTTGCTATTGAATTCATATTTTATGATTTTTCTTTTTGATTTTCGCATAGGCCTTCCCCAATCACTATATATTAATGGCGAATGGAGTATTTATATACTATTATATAGTCAATAGCATTTATAAATATCGGTATTAATAAATAATTCACATAAATAAATCAAACCAAAGATGGGGATACCGCATTATAATCAACAAGAATAGTTGCCCGCTCACAATCCAACATATTTTCAAGAAGTTCAGGAAGAAAAATCGATAGTAATATTGATTGGATCTACTAATGGGAAGTTATCCTTGTTATCTTCACCTGCATAGACAACATATGGTGTATCACCAATACCATCGTGATTTGCATCAATTCCAGCATAGTCATCCCAGTAATTTCCTATGCTTCCATTATCCCAATGATTGCTATAAGGATCATATGCATTTGGGTTATTTTTTATTAATACATTTTTGTAAAAATGATTATTCTTAGAGCCGCAGCAAATGTATACCCCTTTACGGTCATTATTATATATTTTATTTTTATACACCACGTTATTCCTTGAGCTTTTAAGACGCAATCCATACTTATTATTCAATATCATATTTCCAGATAGTACATTGTCATCAGACCCAGAATATGCATAGATGCCATATTCGCTATTTAATGAAACATTATTGCATGAAATATTATTATCAGACGAATACGTTGAATAGATACCGTTTTGATTATTTGATATGATATTGTACGAAACAATGCTTCCTTTTGAATCCCTAGCTAAAAATATTCCATATGATGCGTTTAAAATAACATTGTTTGAAATGGTAGTATTAGATGAATATGTTTTAATACACACAATATCGTTGGATGAGCTACTTACAGTTAATGTAAAGCCGTCAATTATACAGTTATCTGCATAAATGCTTATGATATTGATATTTGAGATGTTCCCAGCATATTCAATGATTGATTTATTTCTCCCTGCACCAATCAAATTAATCGATTTATTTATCGTAAAAGTTTCATTATATACCCCAGCGTAGACAAATATCGTATCACCATCGGATGAGGCATTTATGGCATTTTGAATTGATGTATAACTACCTTTGCCATCTATTACAACAGGACCAGACGGTGAATCTACATCAAAACATCCACTTAAAAATATTAAAACCACAAGACTTGTTGTAGATACACATGAAATGATTTTTTTCTGCATAATTTCAGCTCAAGGTAAAGATGCTTAAATATTTACTACT
>CAYLOF010000029.1:0-10963 GCA_964385215.1 uncultured Thermoplasmatales archaeon | reverse complement strand
AATTAGATTTAAATCTTACAGTTACATCCTTTCTCTTTTAAAATCCGATTTTGCTCTTGAACTGAGTTAATGAATTCTCTTTGAGTTGGAGCTCCAGTTGCTAGGGTTTTATCTAGAGGAGTTTTATGTTTATATCCTCTTTTTTGCATTTCTTTAACTTGAGATTCATGTCTAAGATATAATGCTTTTAATTTTCCTTTCCATCTCAATGTTTCAGGATGTTTTGAGTATCCTTTCTTTTCATTTATAAGAATTGACCATATGGCATGAAGTTCTCTGTGCTCTCCCAGAAGATGTTTTTGACATAGTTTTTCCACGGGCATATCCCAGATTCTCATGAAATCATACAAAAAATGTTTTGTATAAAAACTTATTTGAGAACCTTAAGCATTATCAAACTATTATAAGGGAGATATTAAATGAATAATAGAACTTTGCAATTGCTTCAAGTTGGTAATTTAACAGCTGTAATTCTAACAATTATTGTAAATGGTCTAGCAAATATCTTACCAATTGGTGGAAAAAATACGGGTGAACTATCCGACAATATTCCAAATTTATTTGTTCCATCAGGTATCACTTTTGCAATCTGGGGAGTAATCTATGTTTTGATAATTATGTTTACAATCTATCTAGCTAGAGATTTGTTTAAAAAAGAAAAAACAACTAAACCATTTTTAGAAAAAATAAGCTTCTTTTTTATACTTGCAAGTTTAGCAAATATAATATGGATGTTTTTATGGCACTATGAACAAGTAATATTTTCATTATTAGCAATGATTTTACTATTCCTCTCACTTTTAATGATTTATCTTAGATTAAATGTAGGTATTCAAAAAGTCACAATGAAAGAAAAGCTTTTTGTACATGTTCCAATAAGCGTTTACATCGGATGGATCACTGTTGCAACAATAGCAAATGTTACCGCCGTTCTTGTTAAAATTAACTGGGATGGTTTTGGAATAAGTCAAGAAATTTGGACAATTTTGGTATTAGTAGTTGCTACAATAATTACATTACTAGTTCTAATCACTAGAAAAGATTGTCAATATAGCGCTGTAATTATTTGGGCATTGATAGGGATATATTTAAAAAGAACATCTAACGATCCAAAATATGGAGTACAAAATCAAATTGCATATATTGCAGCAATTGCAATTATCGTAATTCTTATAGTAACATTAATTTCAGCTTATAAAAAATATAAAGAAAAAGAATGCTTGGTTTGTTGATCTTAAGTATTTACAATAATTGCTAAATTCCATACAATGCGGTCCTTATTTAAATTTTAAATATTTTTTACTCACATCCCATAGCTTTACAGCTGAATCCATGTAATAAGATTCTTTTGATGATTTTTTGATTTCTTTTTTTGCCCAATATTCTCCTGTAATATTTTCTACTTCTGGTGAACTTGCAAGAAAAATAGAGGTTTCAGCCCCGATACTTGGATCCTTTCCCATCATTTTAAATATCATTTTAGAAAAGCCTCCTGCATCTCTTCCAAGATCAGTTTTGTTCATTCCTGGATGAGCAGCATTAACTGTTACACCTGTTCCTTTTAGTTTTTTTGCCAAAAGTCTAGTGAATAAAATTAAACCAAGTTTTGATTGCCTATAAGCTTTTGCTCCAGAAAATTTCTCTTTAAATTCTATATCATTAAAATTTATTGTTCCATAATGCATACCAGATGTTACATTAATAATTCGGGAGGGTTTACTCTTTTTTAACACATCAATTAAAAGTTCTGTCATGAGGAATGGTGCAAGGTAATTTACTGCAAAGATATTTTCGATTCCATCTTTTGATTCACGTCTTTTAAAATCCCATACTCCTGCATTATTAATTAAAACATGTAACTTATAGAATTTTGATTTGAATTCATTGCAGCAATTCTTAATCGATTCAAATGATGCTAAATCGCAGTTTAACATGTGGATGTTTTTATTATTAGTTTTAGCTATTAGTTCTTTCTTTGTTTTTTCCCCTTTTATATCATCTCTGGATGTAAAAACAATTGTTGCACCCATCTTTGCAAGTCCCAAAGCAGTTTCTTTTCCAATTCCTGATGTTGCACCTGTGATCAATATAATTTTGTTTTTCAAATTATTTCCCCTGATTTAATAAATACAACATTTGTTTATAAAGTAAAGCACCCATAACTAGCAGATTTTTTAAATAACTATAATTATAAATTAGTTATTCCATTGAATATTACTTTGAGTTGTAATATTAAAAAGGGATATTAGATGGTTGATAAGATTAAAAAATCAGAAGATGAATGGAAGAAGTTACTTTCGCCAGAAAAGTTCCGTGTTCTTCGTGAGAAGGGAACAGAAAGACCCTTTACTGGCAAGCTTCTCCGCAATAAAAAGTACGGTAAATATGTTTGTGGCGCTTGTGGTAATCCTTTATTTTCTTCTGATACAAAGTTTGATTCTGGGTCTGGATGGCCCAGTTTCTATGATGTTGTTAGAAAAGATGCTGTTGAATTAAAAAATGATGCTAGTCTTGGTATGAACCGAATAGAAGTTGTATGTAATAGATGTGGTAGTCATCTTGGTCATGTTTTTGACGATGGACCAAGACCTACTAATAAGCGTTATTGTATCAATTCTTTATCTATTGATTTTAAAAAAGAATAGATCCTCATATGCTCCAACAGATAGCTGCAGGTAAAAGAAAAATAGTCCTTTTGAATGCAGTTTCTCTCCTGTAAAATAGCCATATCCCGCCAGGCTCGTAGGATATAAGGTGAAATTATCTCACTTCATAAAAGCCTTGACCAATCCAAAAAAGATGAAACCTACACCAAGTCCAACCAATACACCGACAGCCGTGATCCCGTAAAAAATTCCAAGGCCAATGCCAATCATCAACGGACCAACAAAAACAAGACCCCCGACGGTGTCAGCTTTTGACTTATCCTTTTTCTCATTCATAATAGATAATATAAAATAGATTATTCATAGTTTTTGCTACAAAACACGAAACAACTGTTAATAAAAACCTGCTAGGCATTGCTCAAATATATTCTTAAATGAGTAAATATTTTCAATTTTTGTTTGATGAGGGAAAAATATGAAGAAATACGATGTTGTTGTAATAGGTAGTGGTTCTGGCGGAGAAATAGTTGATGCAGCACTTAACAATGGTTTCTCCGTGGCATGGGTTGATAAGGGTCCTCTTGGTGGAACTTGCTTGAATGTTGGTTGTATTCCTTCCAAAATGCTTATTTATCCAGCGGACCGTATAATGGAAATTAAAGAAGCGAAAAAACTGGGCATTAAAGCAGAAATTAAAGATATTGATTTTAAAAAAATCATGGAGCATATGAGAGAACCAATTCGTGAGAGTCATAAGCAGATGGAAAGTGGTTTGAAAACTCCCATGAAAAATTTTCAATATTACAAGGGCGAAGGATATTTTGTTGATGACTACACAATTGAAATAAACGGTGAACAAATAAAAGGAAAAAAGATTTTTATCGGCTCTGGTGTTCGCCCTTTAATTCCCCCAATTAAAGGAATTGAAGATGTTGATTATCTCACAAATAATAATGTTTTTAATCTTACAGAAAAACCGGATAGCATTATTATTGTTGGAGGAGGTTACATTGCTGTTGAGTTTGCTCATTTTTTTTCTGCGATGGATACAAAGGTTACTATTCTTCAGAGGAGTAATAGACTTATTAAGAATGCTGAGCCTGAGATTTCTGATCTATTAAAGAATTTAATGGATAAAAGAATGGACATTGTTATAAATTTTGATGCTTCAGAGGTTAAAAAACAAGGGAAACAAATTGTAGTTGTAGGAAAGGATACAAGTTTAGATAAAGAGAAGCAATTCTCAGCTGAAAAAATAATGATTGCTACTGGTAGAGCATCTAATGCTGATTTATTAAAAGTTGAAAATACAGGTGTGGAAGTTGATGATCGAGGTTTTATCAAAGTAAATGAATATCTTGAAACAACAAAGAAGCACATCTGGGCTTTTGGAGATGCCATTGGAAAATATATGTTTAAACATGTAGCAAATGAAGAGGCGATACTTGCATGGCGTAATGCCATTGGTGAACATAAACACCCTATGGATTATAGCGCTGTTCCTTTTGCGGTTTTTACTTATCCACAAATAGCTGGTGTTGGTTTATCTGAAGAAGAAGCGAAAAAAAGCCATCAAATTTTGGTTGGAAAAGCTAAATACAGTGATGTTGCCAAGGGCGAAGCAATGGTGGAACTAGAATGTTTTACCAAGGCAATAGTTAACAAAGAAGATGGAAAGATTTTAGGATTTCACATTATTGGACCATATGCCCCCATACTTGTACAGGAGGTTGTCAATGCCATGGCCCTCGGTGGACAGATTGGTTACATTGGCCGTGGTATGCATATTCATCCAGCACTTCCAGAAATAATTCTAAGGACATTTGGTAACCTGAAAGAAACTTAAAAATTGGTACAAGGCATATTTTATAAATATGCTTATCTTCCAGATTGTGTAAATGGGAGGATTAAATGAAAAAGAACAGTTGGCAAATTAGTCTCGGCGTAATTCTTATAATTAGTTCTGTTATAATGTATCTAATTCACTACGTAATTTTTAGGGATCCTCACCATATTTTCATTTATCTAATTGGAGACATTGCCTTTGTTTTCATTGAAGTATTAATGGTGACATTAGTGATTCACAGTTTACTAAACATACGGGAAAAAAGAGAAAGACTTGAGAAGCTAAATATGCTTATCGGTGTGTTTTTTAGTGAGGTTGGAACAAGACTGTTGGTATTGTTTTCTGATAGTGACCCTAACTTAGAGAAAATTAAACAACGCCTTATAATAACTTCAGATTGGTCTGATAAAGAATTTAAACATATGAATAACCAGCTTAGAGAATATGAGTATAAGATCAATATTGATATGATTAATTTGGAAGATTTATACGATTTTTTTATGGTAAAAAATGATTTTCTCGTTAGGCTTTTAGAAAATCCTAATTTGTTGGAACATGAATCATTTACTGAAGTTTTACGAGCAGTATTTCATATTGTTGAAGAATTGGAACATAGAAAAAATATTAAGCAACTGTCAAAGAATGATCGTAATCACATAGCAGTTGATATTATGAGATCATATAATTTACTGGTATTTGAATGGTTAAGTTATATGAACTATTTAAAAAATAATTATCCTTATTTGTTTTCTCTTGCTATGAGACGTAATCCTTTTGATGAAAATGCAGTTGCAGAAATAAAATGAAGACTTGCCTCAGATAAAGCAAGCAAATAAAAAACCCCCCCAATTATATGTAGTTTTTCACCTGTAAAATCACGAAAAGCCGCCAGATTCATGTGACCCATTAGGTTCTGCTCCATCATCTATTAATATTATTACTTCATAATTAGGACCAATTATGAGAAAAGTAACCTTTGCAGCAGGATGTTTCTGGGGAGTAGAAGCAGTATTTGAAAGAACAAAAGGTGTTGAAAAAACAACAGTAGGATATACTGGGGGAAAAATAAAAAATCCAACATATGAACAAGTATGCACAGGTAAAACAGGACATGCAGAAGCATTACAAGTAATATACAATCCAAAAATAATAACATATGAACAACTGCTTGAAACATTCTGGATGACACACGATCCAACACAAAAAAATAGACAAGGACCAGATATAGGAACACAGTACAGATCAGCAATTTTTTATCACGATAAAGAACAAAAACAAAAAGCAGAACGATCGAAAAAGCAAAAAGAAAAAGAGCTTGGCATTAAAATTCAAACAGAAATAACACCAGCAAAAAAATTCTATCCTGCAGAAGAATACCATCAAAAATATCTAAAAAAACAAGATCTTAAAAACTGTAGAACCTGAAATTTTATTCTTCAAAATCAAGACTTAAAGAATTAATACAAAAACGTTTACCAGATGGTTTTGGTCCATCATCAAAAACATGGCCAAGATGGCGGCCCCCACAACGACTACAAACGGCTTCAGCTCTGTTAATCCCATACCTCCCATCTAATTTTATTTCAATGTTATCGCTTGAAATAGGCTCTTTAAAACTTGGCCAACCACTACCAGAGTCGAATTTCTCTTTTGAAGAAAATAGTTTATTTTTACAGCCTTTGCATAAGTAAAAGCCTTCTTTTTTGTTGTTAAGATATTCTCCAGTGAATGATTTTCCCGTTCCTTTTTCACGCAGAATATGAAATTCTTCTGAAGTAAGAATTTTATTCCATTCTTCTTTTGTTTTTTTAATTTTTCCCTTCATTTATTGCGCTCCTGCCGATATTTCTTAAAAAATTTAGGTTTTATTGATAACAAAATATGAAATATTAAAAGGATGACAAATGGAATGACAATATTTGAATGAATTAGATGTGAAACCGGTTTTGTAAGTGCAGAAAATGTAATAGATTCTATGATTTTATATTCAGTTATACCAAATCCAGTGACAATAAAGACAACTGTAAAAACTAATAATAAGTAATGCACACTTTTTCTGAGTAATCGATATGTATCCATAATACCCCATTATTAATCGAAGTAACTCTTATTTAAATCAGCTTTATTTGAATATCCTCTGCTCTCCCAGTATCCTTCATAATCAATGTCATCTGATAATTCAATTTCTGTGACCCATTTGATCCATTTATAGCCCCATTTGCTTTCTGCAACCAGTTGAAAGGGCCATCCTCTTTCAGAAGGTAGTGTAACATTGTTCATTTTAAATGCAAGTAGAATATTTTTATCATTTACATATTCAATTGGCAAGGACGTTGTATAACCGTCATATGCGTGGAAAATTACCATATTTGCGTTTTCAAGCAGTTCTGATTCCTCAATTATATCTTCTACGAGAATTCCATTCCACAGTATTTTAACACTCCAACCCTCAACGCAATAAAGAGTTACTATCTTTTTATAGTTTTGAAAATCGTTGATTGTTTCATTATAAATGTACGTTTTTGGATTTTTTACAAGACCCGTAATTTTGAGCGTGTAGTTATTTCTGTCAATGTATTGGGGTCCTTTTATGGAATTTTCTCTGAACTCATATACTGATGATAAATTCTCTCCATTGTATTCTCTTACTTCAACAGCATCTAATTCAAAATTTTCTTGTATGCAACCGCTTAACATGGTTATTATAAAAATTATCCCTATCAGTGTTATGATGTATTTTTTATTGATTAAATTTTTAGATTTTATCATCAACATATATTAGTTAACAATTGTTAATATAACTTCCGGTAATGCCAACGCGGCGGATTACAAATCGTGATTATTATTAGTTTTTTACTTAGAAAATCCAATCATAACTTCAATAGCTTTGTCACAAATCTCTTCAATTTTTTAATTTATAGAATACCGTAGCACCATGTGTGAAAATTTAAATTCTCTCGTATGTAGTCTTTTTCAATTCTATACAAATTCAAAATTGATATTTGATTTCACTTTTTATTCCTAAACAATCGAATGATGCCTAATAAGAAATTTCCTCTTGGAACTCTTTTCATATATGCTTTATAATCATCTCCAAACTTCTCAATCGAGTCTTTATCTGCCCTGATTAAATCAATGTGTGTCAATGGTATAATGGGAATACCCAGTATGATTATGATCCAGTGCTGGAAAAGCAGCATACCAGCAATTGCAAACATTATAAAGGTTACATACTGTGGATGACGAACAATAGAATATATGCCAGTATCAACAATTTTGGTAGTATGAATGTAACTTTTTCCCTTTTTTACTCTGCCTTTTTTACGGAATTCAAAGATCGGTAACATACCAAAAACTATACCTGAAAAAACATAAAGTCCAACACCGATATACGCTAATACTTCAATTTGAGAAACATCAGATATTAAATAAATACCAACGATGATTTGCGAGATAAAGAGCAGACTTGTGATAGTTGATGGGATAACACCAATCCATGAGAAACTTCTTTTTGACATTTTAGGTTACCTCACCTTTTATAATTTTCCAATCTGTTTCCATTTCTTAGCCAATATAACAATCCCATAAACTCCAGTTATAAAAAGAATGCAATCTTCATAACAGTCACTTACTCCAAGGCATTTGGGCAACCCCAGCAGTGCCCAAGGGAGTAATGCTACAAAGATCTTCTTATCAACTTTAGGCATCGCTGCTGCAACAAGTGCAATAGCTAGGACAGTCAATGGACATGGCATCAATGGGGTGCATGTCTTTGGATACACATGACCTAACGCGTATCCAATGAATGGATATAAGAAAACGAGCAAAATCAAAATTAATGTAAGATATTTCATATGCCTCACTTCAGGGAATCTAAATTCAATTTTTTTCATGAAGATATCCAATGCAAAGAGGATCGAAATAATAACGAAAAGTACAGCTCCCAGATAAGAAAATGGTGATGGTTCTGCATACAACAAGAAAAATACTATAGCATTCCATGCAAATGCAAATGAGAGAAATACTTTCATCAGCATATTTGCTCTATTGCTCGGTTTTGTAAATACAAAGAACATCAAAACAACTGCTACAGCAGTCATGGCGACCTGCACGCCAAGCGTAGCATCATTATACACTCCAATTTGACTCCAAAACGTTTCAGTTGTAAGCATTTTATTTAGCTCCCTTAACCTGAAATACATCATTGTAACAATTTTCTGTTAATAAAGCCAACAGTCTTTACACTATAGGATAGATTGATAGAATCCTCAAAATATCTTTGGTATTACATCCAACAGATGGCTACAGGCAAACAAAAAATAGACGTTTCAAATGCAGTGTCTCTCATGTAAAATAGGCCTAACCCGTCAGGCTCATTGATTTTTTGTATAATAATTTCAAAGTAATGATTTAACAGATATCAACGGTGTTATATACAGGAATCTGATACGATGAATAACATGGTGGAAAAGAGAGCACTTGGAACTTTTGAAAAATATCTGACAATTTGGGTTATAGTCTGTATTATTGTTGGTATTTTATTAGGTAAAATCTTTCCAAATGTTGCAGAATTTCTTAATATCTTACAATATTTTCAAGTTTCTCTCCCCATTGCTATTTGTCTGTTTTTCATGATTTATCCTATCATGGTTCAGATTGATTTTAAAAAAATTGTTGAAGCAGGAAAAACACCAAAACCTGTAGCACTTACTCTTGTTGTGAACTGGGCTATTAAACCGTTTACAATGGCATTTTTCGCCTGGTTATTTATGAGCATTATATTTTCTTCTTATCTTGACCCAGAGCTTGCGTCAAGCTATACAGCTGGTATGATCCTTCTTGGTGTAGCCCCATGTACAGCAATGGTCCTGGTTTGGAGTTATCTATCAAAAGGAAACATGGGACATACACTTGTTACGGTAGCAATAAACTCATTATTTATGCTAGTTTTATATGCTCCACTTGCAGGTTTTCTTCTTGGAGTAACTGATATTATTGTACCCTGGGAAACAATTGGTTTATCAGTAGGGATATATGTAGGGATACCGCTTATTGCTGGATATATAACACGTTCACAATTACTAAAACGTAAAGGCAAGGAATGGTTTGAAAAATCATTTGCACCATCGTTGCATTACATAGCAATTATAGCACTTCTGATAACACTTATACTTTTATTTAGTTTACAAGGTGATGTTATACTAGAACAACCAATAATTATTGCAATGATTTTCATTCCATTATTTATTCAAAATCAGTTAATTTTTTGGCTTACATATGGCGGAGCAAAAATCATTGGACTTTCTTATGAAGATGCGGCACCATCTGCACAGATTGGGGCCAGTAATCATTTTGAGGTAGCAATAGCTGTTGCTATAATGCTATTTGGCTTATCCTCTGGTGCAGCATTAGCAACAGTTGTTGGAGTTCTAATGGAGGTTCCTGTAATGCTATTACTTGTTAAAATCAGTTTAAAAACACAGCATTGGTTTAAAAAAAGCTAATGAATTTTTATACCTATGCATACAAACAAAAAATAGACGCTCTAAATGCAGTTTCTCTCCTGTAAAATCCTTCTAACCCGCCAGGCTCGTTGATTTTGTTACTATTAAAAGAAAAATATAAGTTTGTTTATTAACTACATTTTTTGAGGATTTATTCATGAACACGGTAATAAAGGATGTTTTACAATCTGAAAAAAAACATAAAGAAAAAGTAACAATATTAACAGAGAGAATTAAAGAAGATGAAAAATTAATTGATGCTTTATTTGATCTTTTAAAAACAGGAAATGATGTTGAAAAAGGAACTTCAGCAGAGGTTATGAAGTTTGTTTCAAAGGATAAACCTGAACTGATGAAACCTTACATCGATACGTTAGTTGAATTTATTAATTACAAAGCTCCTCGAGTAAAATGGGGGGCTCCGGAATCAATAGGAAATCTAGCACAAAAATATCCAAAAGAAGTAGAAAAAGCAATTCCAAATCTTTTAAAAAATACAAAAGAAAAGAGTACAGTTGTTAGATGGTGTGCTGCTTATGCTTTAACAGAAATTGCAAAATATAATTCTAAAAAACAGGGAGATCTTATCTTAATATTTAATAAAATAATAAAATCTGAACAAAATAACGGTGTAAAAAATTTATATATTAAAGCACTAAAAGTAATTGAAAATAAATGACCATTTAGAATAGATATAGTTTGAACAAACAATTACAATATCACTATCATTCTATGCAATTTTTCTCCTGTAAAATCCCCTTAACTCGCCAGGCTCATAGTATCTAAAGTGAAATTATCAGACCTATTAGGTTTTTAATTATTGCTGTTTAATTTTTACCCTTATCTTTGGAACAACATATATAATAATCCAGATCAAAATAGGAAGAATTATAAAAGCCATCAAATCACCTGTGTTACCTGTAAATGCTAGAACATCAGCAAAGTTTCTTAAACCTGCAAGATAAATAATTATTGGTGGAACTGCAGTTAGTGCCCAGGCAGCAGGT